>NZ_JBEXCW010000061.1:0-51009 GCF_040605435.1 Streptomyces sp. NPDC005574 | reverse complement strand
GCTCGTGCCCGCCTCCTGGGAGGAGGCGCTGGACCGGATCGCCGGGGAGTTGCCGTCGAACCTGCCGAACTCCGGGACGCCTTCGCCCGGTTGGCGCGCCGCTACGCCGACGCCGCGGCGGGGCCCGCCCCGCAGGCCGCGGAACCTCCGCCCCGGACCTGACCACACGGCCGATCCCCCAGCGGGCGTTGAGCCGTGTCCGCGTCGACCACTCAGGCGATGGTGGCCAGTTGGGCGCGGTGCAGGGCGTGCTCGGGCGCCAGTCCGGCCGCGAGGCGTTCCAGTTCCGACACGACGGTGCCGCCGAGGCGGGCCAGTTCGTTGCCGAGGGACCCGGCGATGTGCGGGGTGAGGAAGACGTTGGGAAGCCGGCGCAGCGGGGAGTCCAGGGGCAGCGGTTCCGGTTCGGTGACGTCCAGCACCGCGTTGATCCGGCCGCCGACCAGCTCCTCGGTGAGCGCCTCCGGATCGATGAGCGCGCCGCGCGAGGTGTTGACGAGGGTGGCGCCGTCCGGGATCAGGGCCAGCCGTTCGCGGCTGAGCATGCGGTACGTCTCCGGGGTGTCGGGGGCGTGCACACTCACGATGTCGCTGGTCCGCAGGAGTTCGTCCAGCGCGAGAGGAACGGCGCCGAGTGCCGCCGCCCCGGCCTCGTCCACGTACGGGTCGTACAGGACGGCCGAGAGGTCGAAGGGACGCAGCAGTTCCAGCACCCGGCGCCCCACGTGCGAGGCGCCGATGACGCCGACGCGCCTTCCGAGGTTGCCGACCGCGAGACCGGAGTCCGGCGCCGGCGGGAGGGGCTCGTCCCGCGAGCGCTCGCGGAGGCGGAAGGCGTCCTTGCCGGCGAACAGGATCGCGGCGAGCGTGTACTCCGCGACGGGCAGGGCGTTGGCCCGCGCGGCGCTGGAGACCACCAGCCCCCGCTCCCAGAAGCCGTCCGACAGGATGCCCCGCACACTGCCCGCCGCGTGCAGGACGGTGCGGAGCCGGGGGGCCGCGTCCAGCACCCCGGCGTCGATACGGGGGCAGCCCCAGCCCGTGATCAGCACCTCGGCCCCGGCCAGCGCCTCGGCGGCCTCCGGCCGGCTGAAGTCCCGCACGACGAGCTCCGGGTCGATGTCCACCAGCTCCCGCAGCCGTTCCAGCTCAGGGGCGGGGAACAGCGCGGGCAGATGGACGGGGTCCAGTGCGAACAGGGCGCGGGGACGTGGGGCCGTCGGCATGCAGCTCCTCCGGGAGCGGGGACGTGGACGGGCGGGCGCCGGGCGTCCTCCGGAAGCCGGATGACCGGGGGGCGGCACGGCAAACGTGGTCCACGCTAGGGAGCGGGTACGGCAACGGTCAATGCCGCGTCGGCGCGCCGGTTTCCGGACGGCCGGACGGAGCGTACGGGTCGGGCGGACGTCGGGCGGCGGGGCGTATAGGCGTGGCGGACGTTGCGCCCGACGGCGCGTACCGGCTCGGCAGATGTCGCGCCCGGCGGCGAGCACCGGCCCGCCGACGTCAAACCGGCTGCCCGTCGAGATCGAGGCGGGCGAACGCATCCCGCTGGAACGTGGCGGGCGGCCCTGACCTGCCGCTCCGGCCGGCGGAGGGCCGCCGCGTCGGCGTCGGCGTGGCCCTGCGGAGGCGTCCCAGCGGGGCTTGCGCCGAAGGGCCCGCGTAACGGATGAGGAGGCACGTCCGGGGTGCGAGGCCATCACGGGGTCCGGTCCAGGCGGGTGCCGACTGGCCTGAGGCCGCTGGCGCGGGTCGCGGGGCACCCCGCCTCCCCGCCGCCGCCCGTCGCCCGCCGCCCCCGACGAAAGTGGGGGACCGCCCTGGACGATCGCCGGGGGCGTCCCCCGTCGTCGGCGCCTACGCTTCCTGGGTGACCGGAGACGAAACGGACGGCCGCCGCTGCCTGCACAGGACACCGGCGGTCCTCGCCGTCCCCGCGGCCCCCCGACAGAACGGCCCCCGCACATGATCCGCGCCATGATCGTCGACGACGACGCCCTGGTCCGACTCGGTCTGGCCGACCTGCTCGACGGCGACGAGGGCATCGAGGTCACCGCGCAGGCCGCCGACGGGCTGCGCGCGGTCGAACTCGCCCAGGCCCATCGGATCGACGTGGCCCTGGTCGACGTACGGATGCCCCGCATGGACGGCATCACCGCCACCGCCCGACTGCGCGCCCTGCCCCACCCGCCGAGGGTGATCACCCTGACCACCTTCGACCTCGACGAGTACGTCTACAGCGCGCTCGCCGCCGGCGCGGACGGATTCCTGCTCAAGGACACCGACCCGGACGAGATCCTGCGCGCCGTCCATCTCGTCGCGGCCGGCTCGGCCATGCTGCACCCCTCGGCGGCCCGCCGGCTCATCGACCGCTACCACGCCACCAGCCGCCCCCGGGCGCTCGACGCCCGCGACCGCCTCGCCACCCTCACCCCGCGCGAACGCGACGTGCTGGGCCTTCTGGCGCGGGGCGACACGAACGCCGACATCGCCGGCGCCCTCGGCATGCGGGAGAGCACCGTAAAGGCCCACGTCAGCCGCATCCTGACCGCGCTGGAGGTCACCAACCGCGTGCAGGCCGCGCTGGTCGCCCGCGACGCCGCCGACCTCGGCACCTGACCCGGCCCAGCTCCGAGTCACGACCGGTGCGCGGCTCGCCGAGCCGGTCGCCGTCACCGCGCCGACGGACTGACCGGAGCCTCTCCGGCATGCTCGCGGGGTTCGTCCAGTTCCCGGAGCCTGGCGGCGACCGCCTGTGCCTCGGGGTGGGCGAGGTCGGTGAGGAGGGTCAGGGCGCTTCGCCAGGCGGTGCGGGCGGCCTCCCGGTCTCCCGTCGCCGCGTGCGTGTCACCGATCCGGACCAGACAGAACGCCTCCTCCGACGGCACACCCACCTGACGGAAGACCGCCAGGGCGTTGCGGTATCCCGTGAGGGCCTGCGCGTGGTCGCCGAGCTGGTGGTGGGCATAGGCGATGCTGTCCCAGGTGGCGGCCTCACCGACATGGTCGCCGAGCTCCCGCTGAATGGCCACGGCCTCCAGACAGTGGGTGAGGGCGTGCTCGTACTCCCCGAGCGTGGCGTGGTCCCAGCCGACCGCGTTGAGGGCCGACGCCAGCGGGGCCTTCTGGCCGGTGCTGCGGAACAGCTCCAGGGCCCGCCGGTCGTGTTCGAGTCCGGCGGTCAGGTCACCGCGCCTCTCCGCCTCCCAGCCGAGCCCCAGTTGGACGTAGGCCCGTCCGACGTCGTCCCCGGTCTCGGTGAAGAGTTCCAGGGCCTGTTCGAGGTGGGCGCGGGCCTCGTCGCGCAGTCCGAGCCGGCCCTCCACTCTGGCCAGTCCGCGCAGGGCGTGGGCCCGCAGGACGGGATCGGCCTGCCGGTGGGCCGCGTCGACCACCGTCCGCTGGACCCCGGCCCAGCCGTGCCAGTGACCACGCCGGTCCAGGAACCGCTCCAGCCCCGAGACCAGCTGACAGGCCAGGCGTTCCCCCGCCGCGCCGGAGGCCGCGGCGCTCTCGACCACGGCGAGGAGGACCTGGTACTCCGCGGTGAGCCAGGCCAGCGCCTGGTCGTCGTCCGCCAGCGGCTGGGGCAGCACTTGGCCGGGTGCCTCGGGCAGCGGGAGCACGTCGGCGTACGGCGCGATCAGCAGCCCCGCCGCGTGCGCCGAGTACAGGTAGTGACCGAAGAGCCGGCTCACCGCCGACTCCCGCTGCTCCTCGCCGAGTTCGGTGCGGGCGAGTTCGGCGGCGTAGGCGCGCAGCAGGTCGTGGAAGGCGTAACGGCCCGGCACGCGCTCGTTGATGAGGTGGACCCGCGACAACTCGCCCAGCAGGAGCCGCGCCTGACGTACCGTCGTGCCGCCGAGGGCGGCGGCCGCGGGGGCGGTGACGTCCGGTCCCGGATGCAGTCCCAGCAGCCGCAGCAGACGGCCCGCGTCCGGCGACAGCGCCCGTACCGACCACGAGAACACCGCGCCCACGTCCGCCGCCACGTCGGCGCGGGTGAAGGCGTCCAGGCTGCCTTCCGCCGCCCGCAGTTCGGCCGCGATCGCGGCCAGCGAGAACCCCGGATGCGCCGCCGCGCGCGCCGCGACGCAGGCGAGTGCCAGGGGCAGCCCCGCACAGGACGCGATGATCTCGGCCACCGCCGCCGGTTCCGCGTCCACCCGCTCCGCCCCGAGCCGGCGGACCAGGAACTCGCGCGCCTCTTCCGCTCCCAGCGAGTGCAGGGTCAGGGAGTGGGCGCCGTGCGCGGCCACCAGGGCGGTGAGCTGGTTGCGGCTGGTGACGATCGCCAGCGATCCCGGCGAGGCCGGCAGCAGCGCGCGTACATGATCGCTGTCCCGCGCGTTGTCCAGCAGCACCAGCACCCGGCGCCCCGCCAGCAGACTCCGGTACAGCGCCGCCTGGGCGTCCACCCCGCGCGGTACCCGCTCCGGTGCCACCCCCAGAGCGGCGAGGAAACCCCGTACCGCCTCCCCCGCGCTCATCACCGCGCCCGAGGGGTCGAAGCCGCGCAGGTTCACATACAGCTGTCCGTCGGGATAGCGGGCGGCGACGCGGTGTGCCCAGTGCACCGCGAGCGCCGTCTTGCCGACCCCGGCCATTCCGCCGACCGCGCTGATCACCACCGTCCCCGCCGGCCGGCCGTCATCCGACACCCAGCCCAGGACCTTCTCCAGCTCCGCCCGCCGCCCGGTGAACGCGGCCAGGTCGTGCGGCAGTTGCGCGGGCACCGGCACCCCGGCGACCCGCCCGGCGGCGCCGGGAGCGGGTTGCCCGCCCGTGCCGGCGTCCGCGGGGGCAGCCGCCGTCTCACGGGCCGCGATCCGGTGGGCCTCCCGCAGCTCCGGCCCGGGATCGATCCCCAGCTCGTCGGCCAGCCGGGCCGACACCGCACCGTAGGCGTCCAGGGCCTCCGGCCGCAGCCCGGCCGCCGCCAGCAGCCGGATCAGCCGTGCCACCAGCGGCTCGTCGAGACCCCAGGCCGCGACCGCCTCCCGCAGCCGGGGCACCACCGCTTCCGGAGCACCCGCCCGCAGCGCGGCGTCGGCGGCCTCCTTCACCGCCTCGACGTACTCGCCCTCCAGCGCGCCGAACACGGCGTGGGCCCGCGCCCGCTCCGGAATCCCGGAGACGGCCGGCAGCCGCCACAACGACAGCGCCGCATCGTAGGACTCCACCGCCCGCGCCCACGCCCCGTCCGTCCTCGCGCGTCGCGCCTCGGCCCACCGCGCCCGGAACCGCAGCAGATCCAGCGCCTCCTGGTCGAGCACCAGCCGGTAACCGCCCGCCTCCCGCACCAGCCAGCGGCCCGCGGCCCGCGCCGGAAGCCCGGGCTCCAGCAGACGGCGTACGGCCCCCACCAGACGGCGCACCACGTTCACCGCGCTGTCCGGGGCGCCCTCGCCCCACAGCACCTCGGCGATCTCCCCCACGGCGACCGGTTCACCGGCCCGCACCAGCAGCAACGCCAGCAGCGCCCGCTCCTGCGGACGCCCCGGTTCCACCTCGGTCCCCGCGCGCCAGACCCGCACCGGCCCCAGCACCTCGAAGCGCACCGGCTCCCGCGACATCCCTGACCCCTCACCTCACCCGCCCCGCGCCCCGACCCTACGCCCCGCACCTTGTAACCCTGAGTTACCCGATCCCGCCGTGGGCCGACAGGGTGGTGCAGGGGTCGGTCACAGCCACGCGCCTTGGGATTGCCCATGATCGTTGCTAGCTTCGCGAGCCGTCGGAGGGTCCCGGACACCAGAGTCGAGGCGGGGCCAAGCCTATGAGCGGAGACTACGGTGACTGGTACGAGCAAGAGTCCTGACGGCGCGGCCACTCCCCCGCTCAGGCGCCGGACCTTCATCGCGTCGGCCGCGCTGACGGCGGCCGCTCCGGTCTCCGCCGCCTCCGCCCAGGCCGCCGGACTCCCGGCGAGCGAGCGGGTGCCTCCCGCTCCCGGCCCCGGGGCGGTCGCCCGTCTGCTCGCGGTGCCGCATCAGGGGCGTGACGTCGAGTGGCTGCGCACGGCTCTCCAGGTCGCCGTCGAACTCGAACTCGCCACCATCCCGCCGTACTTGTGCGGCTGGTGGTCCATCAAGGACCGCGGCGGAGAGGCCGCCCGGCTGATCCGGCGCATCGTCGGCGACGAGATGTACCACCTGGGCGTCGTCTGCAATTTGCTGGTGGCCGTGGGCGGGCGGCCCCGGCTCACGGGAGTGGCGCCCGAGTACCCCGGTCCGCTGCCCGGCGGCGTGCGCACCGGCGTGAACGTCTACCTGTCGGGGCTTACCAGGTCCCTCGTGCACGACGTCATGATGGCGCTCGAAGCGCCCGAGACCCCGCTGGCCCGCGACGCCCACACCTCACCCAGCATCGGCAGGTTCTACGACAACCTGCTCCACGCGTTCAAGAGCGTGGCGCCGGAGCTGTCGAAGCGAGGGCAGTTGTCCGAGCACATCGGCTCCGACGTGCTGAAGCCCGTCGACAGCCTCGCCGCTGTCGAGCGCTCTCTCGACATCATCAAGGAGCAGGGCGAGGGCAGCACGAGCTCCCCCGCCGACGCGTTCGGCGACGACCACCCGGCGCACTACTACGCCTTCGGCGAGATCTACCACGGACGGCAGCTGCGCAAGGAGGGGAAGAGCTGGCGGTTCACGGGTTCGGCCGTGCCGTTCCCGGACGCGCGTCCGATGGCGCGGGTCCCGGCCGGCGGCTGGCCCCACCCGTCGGCGCAGGTGCAGCGGATCCTGGACCACTTCGACGATTCCTACGCCACGGTGCTGGACGCGCTCGAAGGGGCCTGGGCCGGCGGCGACGCGAGCGCGCTGCGAGCGGCCGTGCACACGATGCGGGGGATGGAGGGGCCCGCCGTGGAGCTGATGGACATCACCATCCCCGACGCACCGGGCAACTACGGCCCCCAGTTCCGGCCGCCCCTCGCCGGGCGCGGCTGACCGGGCGCGACCGAACCGGCGCGGCTGACCCTGCCGGCTGACCCTGCGCGGCTGGCCGGGGGGCCGCGCTCCGCCGTCGTCCGACCCGACACTCCCCCGTCCTTCGGCCCGACGCCCGTCGCCGTCCGGTTCGGCGGACGACCGTCTTACGACCCGGCGGACCGCCCGTCGTGTCGGGCGCCCCACCCCGACGTACATCCGATCTCTGATCGACGCAGCACACATATTGACGCGCCCAGCCCTCACTCATACCTTGAAGCACGAAATAGATCCGATGAATGCTCGGATCGCGCAGGCCCGGTCGACAGCTCTCCGAGCGGCCGGGCCCGCTTCGGGCCCGCGCGACACCCATCGATCAGGGAAGTGACATGAACTCATCACGGCGCCGGGTGCCCGCGGCCGGCGGCTTACCGGCCGGAGGGACCGCCCACGCGACGACCCCGTCGGCGCCCTCCCCCGCGGCCCCGGCACGACGCCTTCGGCCGCACCGTCCGGGTCCGTCTCGACGACTCGCCGATGCTGACACGGCAGGAGCGCGGCCCGGCCACCCGGCACGTGAGGAACGGCGAACACCAGCACGGCGGCGGCCGCGCCGAGGCGCGCTTCCGCGACCTCAGGTACGGGACGCGCCGAGCGGCGCGCGGCCGACCGGCACACACCGCACCCGGTCGGCCGGACCACGCGGGGTCTGCGCTCTCCGCCGCCCGTCCGACCGGCTCTGACGGTGCGGCGCACCGCGCCCTCGCCCGCTCTCCCCTGACCTGTCGGTCCCCCCTGACCAGTCCCTCTCGTTGGAGGCACCCGCATGACCTCTCGCAGAGCAGTCCTCGGCTCGGCCCTGGGCGGTACGGCCCTCGCCGCCCTCCCCACGGTCGCCCAGGCGGCCGGCGCCCCCGCCGACGCCGCCGGCCCGGCCGCCGCTCCCGGCGTCCACGCTCCCTGGACCCTCCACAACCGCATGGGCTCGGCCGACGCGTGGTCCTCGTTCCTGCGCGGCCAGGACCTGGTGTGGCGCCGCCTGCCCAAGGTGTGGCACGAAGGACCGTTCCTCGGGGACGGGCGGCTCGGCAGCATGGTGTACCAGGAGCCGGGTTCCAACAGTGTCCGCTTCACCGTCCAGCACGGTGAAGTGCAGGACCACCGGCCCGAGTTCGGGAGCGGCTGGGGCACCTGCCGGCTGCCCGTGGGCCATCTGACCCTCGACCCGGTCGGGACCGTCACCGCCGTCGACTGGCGTCTGAGCCTGTGGAACGCCGAACTCACCGGCACGGTCACCACCGACAAGGGCACCCTGAAGCTGTCCGCCCTCATCCACGACGGGATGTTCGCGGCCCGCGTGACCGCCACCGGTGAGGAGAAGGCCACCTGGACCTTCCATCCCGAGGAGGCGCTCAGCCCCCGGAGGATCAGCGAGGAGCCGCCGGCCGGCTACGTCCAGAACCCGCCCTGGACCACCCAGGCCACCGGGGACGTCCAGCAGGTCCTCCAGCCGCTCGTCGGCGGCGGACAGACCGCGACCGCCTACCGCCGCACCAAGGACACCCTGCTGCTCAACGTGAGCCACAGCTTCCCCTCCGGCACCCGCGCCGCGGCCGACTCGCTCAAGAAGATCCGGCAGGCCGGGTCGTACCCGGCGCTGCGCAAACGGCACACCGGCTGGTGGCAGGCGTTCTACCGCAAGAGCTTCGTCTCGATCCCCGACGAGCGGCTGCAGAGCTTCCACTGGATCCAGCTCTACAAGGTCGCGTCGGCCAGCCGGGCGGGCGGACCCGTGATGGCGACCTGCGGCCCCTGGCTGGAGCCCACCCCGTGGCCCGCCGTGTGGTGGAACCTCAACCTCCAGCTGGAGTACTGGCTCATCCACGGCTCCAACCACCTGGAACTCGACGCGCTCGCGACCACCCTGCGGCAGAACCAGGAACAGCTGACCGCGAACGTGCCCGCCGCCTACCGGTCGGACAGCGCCGGAGTCGGCCGCAGTTCGGACATGTTCGCCCAGCGCGGGGTCGGCACCCCCGGCAGCGGCGCCGAGGTCGGCGACCTCACCTGGGCCCTGCACAACGCGTGGCTCAGCTACCGGCACACCATGGACCAGGCACTGCTGCGCGACACCGTCTTCCCCCTGCTGCGCCGCGCGGTCAACTACTACCTGCACTTCCTCCAGCCCGGCGACGACGGCAAGCTGCACCTGCCCTCGACGCTCTCCCCGGAGTACCCCGTGGTGCCTCCGCGGGACACCAACTACGACCTGGCGCTGATCCGTTGGGGCTGCACCACCCTGCTGGAGGCGAGCGCGCGCCTGAAGATCGACGATCCGCTGAAGCAGCGCTGGCAGGAGGTGCTGGCCAAGCTCACGCCGTACCCGGTGGACGACAACGGCTTCATGATCGGCGGGGACACCCCGTACGCGCAGTCCCACCGCCACTACTCGCACCTGCTCATGGTGTACCCCCTCTACCAGGTGAACTGGGACCAGCCGGAGCAGCGCGAGCTGATCGAGAAGTCGGTGGTCCGCTGGCACGCGCTGACCGGCGCCCACCGCGGATACAGCTACACGGGGGCCGCCTCGCTGTACGCGATGATGGGCCGCGGGGACACCGCGCTCACCTATCTGAAGAAGTTCTTCGACCCCACCACGCGCTACCCGTGCCGGGCCAACACGCACTACACCGAGGCCGGTCCGGTCATCGAGACCCCGCTCTCGGCGTCGCAGTCCCTGCACGACATGCTCTGCCAGAGCTGGGGCGGCGTCGTGCGGGTGTTCCCGGCCGTACCGGCCGCCTGGGCCGATGTCACCCTGCACGACTTCCGCACCCAGGGCGCCTTCCTCGTCAGCGCGGTCCGCGCGGGTGGTGTCACCCGCTTCGTGCGCGTGCGGAGCCTGGCCGGGGAGCCGCTCGTGATCCGCCACTCCCTGTCGGGCGGCCCGGTGACCGCGCTGCTGGACGACGGGACGCCGGCCCGCACCCGGGCGCAGGGCGACGGCACCCTCGCCGTGGAACTCGCCAGGAACCGCGAGGTGTTGCTGTACACGGGGGCGCGGCCCGCCCTCGACATCGCTCCGGTCGGCGTCAGTGAGCCGGGCGAGCCGTGGGGACTGCCGTAACCCACGACTCGCCGCCGGGAGGACGTGTGCGGGAGGGATGCGGGCGCACCGCGCACGTCCGGTAACGGCGGCGGGCCCCGGCGGACCGTGGTCCGCCGGGGCCCGCCGTCCGGGTGGCCGGTGTCAGTCGGTGCCGGACTCCATCGCGGCGCGGTCCAGCATCGTCTCCTCGTCGGTGGCCTCGCCGCGTGAGGCGATCACCTCGGCGCCGCCCTCGTCCATGGCGCCGATCAGACCGGTCGAGGCCGCCTGCGCGGCACCGATCGGCCTCGCGTGGTCGCTGCCGACCAGGCCCAGGCCCGCGTACTGCTCAAGACGGGCGCGGGAGTCGGCGATGTCCAGGTTCCGCATGGTGAGCTGGCCGATCCGGTCCACCGGGCCGAACGCCGAGTCCTCGGTCCGCTCCATGGACAGCTTGTCCGGGTGGTAGCTGAGCGCCGGGCCCCGGGTGTCGAGGACCGAGTAGTCCTCGCCGCGCCGCAGCCGCACGGTCACCTCGCCGGTGATCGCGGTGCCCACCCAGCGCTGGAGCGACTCACGCACCATCAGCGCCTGCGGGTCCAGCCAACGGCCCTCGTACAGCAGCCGGCCCAGCCGCCGGCCCTCGTTGTGGTAGGCGGCGACGGTGTCCTCGTTGTGGATCGCGTTGACGAGTCGCTCGTAGCCGATGTGCAGCAGCGCCATGCCGGGCGCCTCGTAGATGCCGCGGCTCTTGGCCTCGATCACCCGGTTCTCGATCTGGTCGGACATGCCCAGGCCGTGCCGGCCGCCGATCGCGTTGACCTCCATGACGAGGTCGACCGGGGAGGCGAACTCCTTGCCGTTGACGGTGACCGGGCGGCCCTGGTCGAAGCCGATCGTCACGTCCTCGGGGGCGATCTCGACGGCCGGGTCCCAGAACCGCACGCCCATGATCGGGTCGACCGTCTCGATGCCGGTGTCGAGGTGCTCCAGGGTCTTCGCCTCGTGCGTGGCGCCCCAGATGTTGGCGTCCGTGGAGTACGCCTTCTCCGTCGAGTCGCGGTAGGGCAGCGCGTGGGCGAGCAGCCACTCCGACATCTCCTTGCGGCCGCCGAGCTCCGTGACGAAGTCCGCGTCCAGCCAGGGCTTGTAGATGCGCAGGTGCGGGTTGGCGAGCAGCCCGTAGCGGTAGAACCGCTCGATGTCGTTGCCCTTGAACGTGGAGCCGTCGCCCCAGATCTGCACCCCGTCCTCGAGCATGGCCCGCACCAGCAGCGTGCCGGTCACCGCGCGCCCCAGGGGCGTGGTGTTGAAGTACGGGCGACCGCCGGACCTGATGTGGAAGGCGCCGCACGCGAGCGCCGCCAGCCCTTCCTCGACCAGCGCGGCACGGCAGTCGACGAGCCGGGTGATCTCGGCGCCGTAGGCGGAGGCACGGCCGGGCACCGACGCGATGTCGGGCTCGTCGTACTGGCCGATGTCGGCGGTGTACGTGCACGGCACGGCGCCCTTGTCGCGCATCCAGGCGACGGCGACCGAGGTGTCGAGCCCGCCGGAGAAGGCAATGCCGACGCGCTCGCCGGTGGGGAGGGAGGTGAGGACCTTGGACATGGCAAGATTATGCAACATCCCGCATGATCATGCAACACGGCGGTGAGGGGCGCGCTCCGGAACGTCCCGGTGCCTGTTCGCCGCGTCCGAACGGCACCTGGGTGCCTGTTCGCCGCATCCTGGCGGCCCCCGGGGTGGTCCCCCGGGGACGCCGGTGCCTCAGTGCCTGCCGTCCCTGCCGTCCCTGCCCAGGCGCTGGAGCACGGCCGTCGCCATGGCCGCCTCGCCCTTGGCGTTGGGGTGGGCGGGGGCCGCCGGGGAGGCCGGCCGCAACGGTTCGATCCAGCGGTCGGCCGGCGCCTTGCACATGTCGTGGCCGCGGGTGGGGCCGTAGGTGTCGACGTACTCGGCGCGGTTCAGCGCGGCCACCAGCCGGAGCATCAGGTTGAGCCGCTTGGTGGTGTCGCGCAGGTAGGGGAAGTCCTTCGCCGCGAACGGCACCGAGGGGTAGCAGCCGCTGCCGTCGTCGGGCAGCAGGTCCGGGTAGCCGACGACGAGCACCCGGGCGTGCGGCGCCCTGGCGTGGACGGACCGGAGCACCCGTGCCACCTTCGGCGCCGTCTCCAGCACCGCGAGGGACAGCCGGTCGACGCCGGTGGAGGCGTAGTGGCGACGGCACGGGTCGCCCGCCAGGTCCTGCGAGCCGAGCTGGGCGCAGGTGCCGATGATGGAGCTGAACCCGATGTCGTTGCCGCCGATCTGCAGCGTCACCAGGTCGGTGTCACGGTTCACGGCGTCCAGTTGGGGAGCGTTGGTCCCCTGCGCCTTCCACATCTCCTCGGTCGTCGCCCCGGAACAGCTCACGTCCGCGAGGGCGACCGCTCTTCGGGCCGCCGCCACCAGCGAGGGGTAGTTGTGGTCGGAGCGGGCGCAGTTGGCGTCCACCTGGGTGGGAATGAGGGGGCCCGAGGTGTAGGAGTCCCCGAGGGCGACGTAGTCGGTGTCGCGCCCGCCGCCCGAGCCGTGGGCACCGGCCGGCGCCGCGAGGCCCACCACGAGGGCGCAGCCGCCGACCGCCGCCGCGGCGGTCCTGACCCGACGGCGGGCCCCCGCCTGTGCGGCGGGATGCGGGTCACGGTTCATGAGGGGCCTCCCCTGGTTGGAGCGCACAGCGGGGCGAGGCCCGGCTCGCGGTCCCTCCCCGTTCGACCTGGCTTGTATACCGGCCGGTACGACTGATCGGCCAGAGGTGCGCGGCAACGAATCGGGACGACCGGAGCGCCTGCGGCGAAACTCCGCGTCGCGACACACCGGAAACGTGAACTGGTGTACGCGTGCGCGCCGTTGGGACGTACGTTGGGCGCAGCACACTTCACGCCTCGGCCGAAAGACGGACGCCTCCCATGACCGACCCCGCAACGCCGCCCTCCGCAGAGCCGCACCAGAAGATCGACACGTCGGTGCCGCACTCGGCCCGCATCTGGAACTACTGGCTGGGCGGCAAGGACAACTACCCCGTCGACGAGGAGGCCGGGGACGCGTACACGGCCGTCTTCCCGGGGATCGTCACCATCGCCCGCAGCAGCCGCGCCTTCCTCCGCCGCAACATCACGCACCTGGTCGCCGAGGCGGGCATCAGGCAGTTCCTGGACATCGGCACGGGTCTGCCGACGGCCGACAACACCCACGAGGTGGCCCAGCGGATCGCTCCCGAGTCGCGGATCGTCTACGTCGACAACGACCCCATGGTCCTGACGCACGCCCGCGCCCTGCTCTACTCCACCGCGGAGGGCGCGACCGCCTACGTCGACGCCGACGTGCTGGACCCGGACCGCATCCTGGAGGCCGCCGCGAAGACGCTGGACTTCAGCCGGCCGACCGCCCTGATCCTCAGCAACATCCTGGGGCACATCGGCGACTACGACCGGGCCCGTTCCATCGTCACCCGGCTGATGGCCGCGCTGCCCTCCGGCAGCTACCTGTCGATCAACGACGGCTCGCGGGGCGTCGACCCGGTCTTCGAGCAGGCGCAGGACGCCTACAACGAGAGCGGCGCGGTCCCCTACAACCTGCGGACCCCCGAACAGATCACCGTGTTCTTCGACGGCCTCGAACTGCTGGAACCGGGCGTGGTGTCGGTCGTCCACTGGCGTCCGGACGCCGGCGCGCCCGCGCAGGACGCCGTCGCCGAGCACGGCGGTCTGGCCCGCAAACCCTGAGTGCCGTGCGCGGGTGAGGCGGCCGTCCGTCCGGTGACGGGGGCCGCCTCACCCGTCGTCACGTGGGACGGTGCGGGATCCTCCGGCCGGGCTTCTCGCTTCGCCGCCCGGCGGGGCGGCTCAGCCGCGCGGACGCTCGAAGGTCAGCAGCAGGCCCTCGACGGCTCCGGGACCGATGCGGCCCTTGACGTCGGCCGAGGTGATGGCCTTCAGGGCCCAGCCGTCCCCCGCGTGCTTGTTGAGGACCTTCTCCAGCTTGTCGCTGTCCAGCGCGTCGCCGATCAGCGACTCCCTGAAGCTGACGACCTTGTACTCGTAGGTGTACGGGTTGCTCATGGTGGCGAAGCCTTCCTTCGGCCGCTGGGGCCAGGGTGATGTGGTGCCGGCCGACACCAGCCAAGCACCCCCGGGCCCGCCACGTCCCGGCGGGCCTCCTTTCGGCCCACAGCCACATGTGTCGCGGCACCCGTCGCGGCGGCGCGCCGGTGCCCGGGTGCCGTGTCGAACGGGGGGCCGCGCGCGGACGTCGTACGGTGGTGCGCGGCGAACGCGGAGGCACACGACGGCGGACCCCATGGTGGCGTGATGTGTTGGAGTGCGACGGCCGATCTCGTGGCGGGCGCAGGTGTCGCGGCCCTCGGGGTGGCCTGTGTGGCGCGGGTGCGTGACGCCCGCGACCTTCCCCTCGCGGCGCTGCCACTGCTGCTGGGAGCCCATCAGATCGTCGAGTCGGTGCTGTGGGACTCCGGCGGCGGAAGCGGACCGGCCGCTGTCCTGTGGGCCGTCATCGCGTTGCCGCTGCTGGCGGTGTGGGTGCCGCTCGGAGTGCTGTGCGCCGCTCCACGGCATGCCCGGGGCCGTCTGCTCCTGCCCCTGACCGCCGCAGCCGTGACGGCCGCGATGCTGGCGCGCGCCCTCGCCACTCGGCCGGTGACGGCCGAGATCCGCGGTCACACGATGGGATACGTCCTCGGTCTCTCCCACGCGACCCCACTGGTCCTCGGCTATCTCCTGGCCACCGTCGGCTCGTTGCTGCTGTCCGGCGACCGGCGGCTGGTGGTGCTCGGGGGGTCGGCCGGAGTGGGCGCGGCCGTCTGCTGGACGTTGTGGCGGGCGGAGTTCATCTCCACCTGGTGCGCCTTCGCGGCGCTGTGCTCGGTGGTCCTGTTCGGCTGGGTGCGCTCGCGGTCGCGCCCGGCGCGCGCTCCGGCGCGTTCGGCGGGGTGACCACCTACCGCCCCACCTGGCCGGACACCTGCCGAACGGTGCGCCAGCCCCGGGCCGTCCGCCCTCGAGGCCAAGCCGTGCGGCGATGCGGAGGCCGGAGCCCACGCGCCACTCCCGTGCCTTTCAGCAACAGCCGTAACTCGCACAACGTTCGAGGTCACAGCGTTGCGAAGCCGCCACCAGGAAGTTCCGCGGAAGACCTCCCGGAGGGTCGGACACCCGCATAGCGTGCGATGACCCGAACCGCTCCCCACGTCCTCGCGGTCCCCGCTCCTCGGGGCCCCGCCTCGCTAGGAGATTCTGGGATGTCCTTCGACAGCTCCGAGTTATACCCGGCTCGACACCGGCACGGACGGCACTCCTCTCCCGACCCGGCCCTCCGCACTCCGAGCCCCGCTCCGCGGTCCGCCGAGCCGGCGACCGGGGCCCCCGATCCGGCGGCCGGCCGGACGTGGCCGGGCGGACGCCGGCCACGCTCCTGGACCGGCCACCACCGCCATCTGCGGCTCCTGCGCCGTGCCTGCCGCTGGCAGCGGCGCGTCGCCACCCTCGCGGCCCTCGGCTACTTCGCGGTCTTCCTCACCCTCACCGTCCGGGTCCCCTCGGTCATGACCCGCCCCGCCCCGGGAGGCCTGCCCACCGGACTGGTACTCGCCCTCCTCCAACTCCCCGTCACCTGGCTGGCCGTCGTCCTGTTCGAGTGCACCGCGCGCCGGTACGTCGACCCCCTCGCGCGCCGGGTGAGCCGGCACGCGTACCCGGCCGACCGTGACGGGGAGCCGCAGCCGTGACGGACTTCAGCGGCGCCGCCCAGTCCTGGTCCCTCGTCGCGTTCTGCAGTGTCGTGACCGTCACGCTCCTGCTGTGCGTGCTGACCGGCCCCGACCGCGACGACATCGACGAGTTCTACACCGGCTACCGGTCCCTGTCGCCGCTGCGCAACGGCCTGGCCGTCGCCGGCGACTACATCTCCGCAGCGACCGTGCTGACCATCGGCGGGGTCATCGCCCTGTGCGGCTACGACGGGGTCGTGCTGGCGCTCAGCACCCTGCTGTCGCTGCTGCTGCTCATGTTCCTGCTCGCCGAACCCCTGCACAACACGGGCCGTTTCACGATGGGCGACGCGCTCGGCCGGCGTCTGCCGGGGCGCTCGGTCCGCATCACCGCCTGCGTGGTCACCATCCTCTCGCTGGTCCCGATGATGGTGGTCCAACTCGCCGCCGTAGGACAGCTGTTGGCGTTCATCCTGGGTTTCTCCGACAGTTCCATGAAGACCGGGTGCGTCGTCGGGGCGGGCACCCTGATGATCAGTTACGCGGCGCTGGGCGGGATGCGGGGCACCGCCCTGATCCAGATCCTCAAGACGGTGATGCTGCTGGGCTCGGGGCTCGTGATCGCCGTACTGGTCCTGCACACCTTCGGCTGGAGCCCCCGCACCCTGTTCCACGCCGCCGCGGACCGCAGCGGCTCCGGCCAGGCGTACCTGCGCTACGGCCTGCAGTTCGCCGGTGGCCCGCATCCCGGCCTCGACATGGTCAGCACCCAGTGCGCGATCGTGCTGGGCGGCGCCTGCCTGCCGCACGTCACCATGCGCATGTACACCGCGGGCAGCGCGCGCCAGGTGCGCCGCTCCATGTCCTGGGCCGTGTCGTCCGTCGCGCTGTTCGTCCTCGTGATCACGGTCGTCGGCGTCGGCGCGATGGCCCTCGTGGGGCGGGCCGGCATCGCCGCCGCCGACCCGCGGGGCAACACCGCCTACCTCCTGGGTTCCCGCGCCGCGTTCGGTCCGCAGCTGTCCCGGCCGGAGAGCCTGCTGTTCACCACGGTCACCACGGCGATCTTCCTCACCCTGCTCGCCTCGGTGGCCAGCATGACACTGGCCTGCGCCAACTCCCTGGCCCATGACGTCGCCGCCTCCCGGCGCGCCCACATGCCGCCGCTGCGCGAGATGGCCCTGGCCCGTGCCGCGGCGCTGGCCGTGGGGGCACCGGTGATCCTGCTGGCGGCGCTGGCCCAGCACCGCAGTCTCCAGCCGCTCGCCACGCTGTCGTTCTGCCTGGGCGCCTCCGCCATCGCCCCCGCGCTCGTGTACAGCCTCTTCTGGCGGCGCTTCACACGTGCCGGGCTGCTGTGCACGCTCATCGGCGGTTCACTCAGCGTCCTGGTCCTGATGACCGGCACCAACCTGGTGTCCGGCTCGCCCCTCGCCGCCTTCCCCGACGCCCACTTCAACTGGTTCCCGTTCACCACGACCGCTCTGGTCTCGGTCCCGCTCGGCTTCTTCTTCGGCTGGTCCGGCACCCTGCTGTCCGGGCGGCGGGCGACCGACCGGGCCCGGGGGCGCTACGAGACGATCGAGCACGTCCTGCTCGCCGGCCCGCCGCGGCGCCGGACCGGATGAGCGGCCGGGCCGCCGCCGGCAGGTAAGCGGAAGGGGACTCTTTCACTAATTCAAGACGAACTGTTTCCGTCCACGGGATGTACAACCATTCGCCCCCACTTCACGTCGAACAGATCAACGACGGCATCCGCCGTGGGCAATACCGGGGGAGCTGTGCCGATGATGATCCGTTGGTTGTGCGACGCGCTGCGCGTACGGGGGAAGGCGGACCTGCTCCTCGTGTTCTTGTTCTTCGCCGGCTTCGCGGCGCTGCCCGTGTGCGCGCTGACGCCGTCCCTGTGGGGTTTCGCCGCGGCCTCGGCGGTGAGCTACGCGGCGGACGAGGCGTTGCACCAGCGGGCTCCCACCTTCGTCCGGCGGCTGTCGACGCTCCAGGTCGACCGCACCATGCGGTTCGCCGTCAGGACGCTGATGCTGCTGGCGCTGGCCGAGCGGATGGACGCGCCGGGCGCGGTGCCGGCCGTGGGCGTCGCACTCTTCAGCACCCACTTCGCGCTGGTCATGCTGTACTCGGCCGTGCACCACGCGATCCGCAGGCGGCGGACCCTGCCGGTGGTGGTGCGCAACCTGGACATGAGCGGGGCGGGCATCCCGCAGCGCCCGCCGGCGTACCTCTACCGGCGCCATCTGCGCAAGATGCTCCACCTCGACCTGCCGGCGCACGCGGGGCTGCTCACCGCGCTGGCGACGGGGACCTGGTACCCGGCGTACCTCGGCTACGCGCTGACCGGCGCGCTGGCCGTGGCGGCGGTGCTGGCCCTGCTGGGACAGTTCCGCAGGGCCCGCCGGATGCCGGGGCGCGAGGGCGTGATCGCCGAGGTCAACCGGCAGCTTGCCGGCTACCGGCCCGAGGTGGCGCTGTACTTCAGCTTCGCCGCGGTGTCACGTGACTTCATGTACCAGGTCAACATGTGGATCGAGACGCTGGAACACCTCGACCGGCGCCCGCTGATCATCCTGCGCGAGCACGCCTCGTTCCAGAACCTGAGCCGCACCTCGGTCCCGGTGGTCTGCGTGCCCAAGGCCGACGACCTGGCCGAACTGGAACTGCCCGAGGTCCGCGTCGTGCTGTATCCGGGCAACGCCGGCAAGAACGTGCACATGCTGCGCGTCGCCGAGGCCAAGCACGTCTTCATCGGCCACGGCGACAGCGACAAGCTCGCCAGCAGCAACCGGGTCAGCAAGGTGTACGACGAGATCTGGGTGGCCGGCCGGGCCGGCCGGGACCGCTACCAGCGCGTGCGGCACGCCATCAGCGACGAGGCCATCGTCGAGGTGGGCCGCCCGCAGCTGTCACCGATCCGGCTGCACGACGACCACACGCCGGGTCCGCTGCCCGTCGTCCTGTACGCCCCCACCTGGGAGGGCTGGAGCGACGACGACTGCCACACCTCCCTGATCCCGATGGGCGTCACCCTGGTGGAGCGGCTCCTCGCGGAGAACGTACGGGTCGTCTACAAGCCGCATCCACTCACCGGCAAGCGCTCGAAGGAGGCGGCCGCCGCGGACCGGGAGATCCGGGCGCTGCTGAACGCCGACAACGAGCAGCGGGACGCGGCCGAGGCGCAGGCCGCGATCGAGGCCGCGAGGCCGCGCCTGAAGGAGATACAGACCCGGCTGGACGAACTGGCCGGGCGTCATGGCGGCGACCTCGTCCAGCAGACCGCCGACGCGCGCCTGCCCGACCCCGAGGACGCCGCCGAGTGGCGGGAACTGCACGCCGAATGGCACCGGCTCTTCCGGGAGAGCCGCGGCCCGGTCCGGCACAGTGTGATCCTGAGGCAACTGCCCACGCTGTACGAGTGCTTCGACCAGGCCGACTTGCTCATCAGCGACGTCTCCTCGGTGGTCGCCGACTTCGTGGCGAGCCTCAAGCCGTACGTCCTGACCAACGCCCTCGACCTGCCCGACGAGGAGTTCCGCGCCGCCTACACCACCGCCGGCGGCGCCTATCTGCTCGACCGCGACTGCACGCGGCTGCCCGAGATCCTGCGGTCGGTCCGCGAGCCGTGCCAGGACCCGATGGCCGCGCTGCGCCGCACCCTCAAGGAGTACGTCCTGGGCCCGGACCGGCCCACCTCCACCGTCAGGTTCAACGCGGCGGTGGAGGCACTGGCCGCCAAGGCAGAGGCGGAGGCAGAGGCGGGGACCGCCGAGGAGGACGCCCCCCGGCTCCGGGAGCCGGATTTCCCGCAGCAGCGGACCGACTCCTGCGGCCCGGCGCTCGCCCCCGGTACCGGGCCCGCCCGGTCCGACGCCGGTCCCGGCGGCCAACTCGTGACAGGACGTCCGGGAGACCGCTGAGCACGGCTCGCCCCCATGGTCGACGGGCGGGCCCGGAGGTTCCGGGCCCGCCCGTCGACCATGCGTCTCGTCCCGTCCGCCGAGGTGCCGGAGGCGGGGTCAGGTCAGCGTGACCGGCAGTTCGAAGAGGTCGTTCTGCGTCACCACCGGCTTGTTGGCCAGGGCCGACGCCGGCACCGCGAGGTCCAGGCGCGGGAAACGGGCGTACAGCGCGGGCAGCGCCACACCCGCCTCCAGCCGGGACAGCGCCGCTCCCGGGCACACGTGCGGGCCGTGGCCGAAGGAGATGTGCCGGGTCCTCGTGTCGCGGGTGATGTCGAAGTCGCCGGCCGTCGGCCCGTGCGCTTGCTCGTCGCGGCCTATCGCGCCGTACGACACGATGAGCGCGTCCCCCGCCGGGATCACCTTGTCCCCGACGGGCACGTCCTCGGTCGCGAACCGGATGAGGACGTGCGAGGTCGGCGTCGACCAGCGCAGCGTCTCCTCGACCACCGCCGACCAGTCCACCGCGCCGGACAGCACCTGGGCCCGCTGCTCGGGATGGGTGGAGAGGTTCACCACGGCGTTGACGATGAGGGAGATCGTCGTCTCGTGGCCGGCCGCGACCATCAGCTGGAGGGTGGAGACGATCTCCTCGTCGGTGAGCGTGTCGCCGTCCTCGGAGGCCGCGACGAGCGCGCTCGTCAGGTCGTCACCGGGGTTCGCCCGCTTGGCCGCGACCGTCTCGGCCATGATGCCGGCCAGTTCCACCAGAGTGGCGATGACCTCCTGCGGCGGGGTCTGGGTCGAGAAGAACTTCTCGAACAGCTCCTTCAGCCGGGGCAGCCGGTCCTCCTCGATGCCCATGAGGTCGGCGACGACGTACATCGGCAGCGGGTAGGCGAACGCGGCCTTGAGGTCGACGACCTGGTCGCCGGCGGGCAGCGCGTCCAGCAGCCGCTCGGTGAGCTCGCTGATGCGGGCGCGCATCGCCTCCACCCGGCGCGGGGTGAGGGCCTGCGCGACCAGCGTGCGCATCCGGCGGTGGTCGGCGCCGTCCACGGTGAGCATCGAGCGGCCCGGGTTGGCCAGCCCGATCAGCGGCCAGTCCGGCGGGATCTCGCCGCGCTGCCAGGCGCCCCACACGTTGATGTCCTTGACCAGCCGGGGGTCGGTCAGCAGCGCCTTGGCCTCGGCGTGACGGGTGACGGCCCACACCGGGACACCGCCGGGCAGCTCGACCGCCGCCAGCGGGCCGGCCGTGCGCAGCTTCGCGCTCTCGCCGTCCAGGTCGGTGACGAACGGGTCCAGCGCGATCCGTAGTTCTTCGGTGCCGGACGTCATGGTCGGTTGCCTCCCAGGGCAGGGGTGGGTGTGAACCGCACGGGCAGCTCGGTCAGCCCGCGCAGCCACGGCGAGGGACGACGGGTGAGGGACTCGGCGGGGACCGCCAGGTCGATGTCGGGCAGCCGGTCGAGGACGACCTCGATGCCCGTCCGGGCGACCACCTCGGCGATCTCCTGGGCGGGGAAGGGGCAGCGGTGCTCACCGTGGCCGAACGAGAAGTGCGCGCTGTTGCCGCCGGTGAGCGCGGAGCCGTCGGTGCGCACCTGCGGATCGGAGTTGGCGGCCTGGAGACCGAGCAGCAGGAGGTCGCCGGCCCGGATGTGGTGGCCGCCGAGCTGGGTGTCGCGCGAGGCCCAGCGGCCGGCCACGTTCTGGGTGGGGGTGTCCTCCCAGAGGACCTCGTTCATCGCCTCGGCGACACTGTTGCGGCCGCCGAACAGCGAGGCGGCGAAACGGTCGTCGGTGAGCATCAGGCGCAGCGAGTTGCCGATCCAGTCGGCGGTGGGCTGGTGCCCGGCCGCCATCATCACCATGAGGTCCTGGGCGATCTCCTCGTCGCTGTAGCCACCGGCGTCGGCCGTCATGCGGGAGACGACGTCATGGGCGGGCGCGGCCCTGCGCTGCGCCAGCAACTCCCCCATCGACGTGGCGAGATGGCTCTGGCCCGCGAGCGCCCGATCCCCTCCGTCGATCATGTCGTTGAGGGCGGTGACCAGTCCCGGCCCCTCCTCGTCCAAGAAGCCGTACAGCCGCGCGAGCACCCGCACCGGCAGCAGCATCGCGTACTGGCCGATCAGGTCCGCCTGGCCGTGGGCGCACACGGAGTCGATCAGCTCGTCGGCGAACCGCTCGGCGTAGTGGCGCAGTTCGGACGGCGGGACCGCCTCCAGGGCGTTGCTGATCATGCCGGCCCGCTCGCGGTGGCGCTCGCCCACCGTGTACAGGATGGACGGCTGTTTGCGGCCGATCATCGGCAGCAGGGGCCAGTCGTCGGCGATGGTGTCCCACTGGTTCCACAGGTCCGAGTCACGGCTGAAGAGCACCGGGTCGCCGGTCACCTGGTGCAGTTCGCGGTAGCCGAGCACGAGCCACGCCGGTACGCCGCCGTCCAGCACCACGGGGGTGACGGCGCCGTGCTCGCGGCGCATCTCCCGGTACAGGCGGGCGGGTTCGGTCTGGAAGCGGGGGCCGCTCAGCGGAACGGCTTCGGTGCTCACGCGAACTCCCGTGGGGGCGCGACGGCGGGGGCTGCCCGCCCGCCGTACTGGTTCTGGATGTGCTGGACGAGAGTGATCAGGGTCTGCTTACTGGACTCGCGGGAGCGGGCGTCGCAGTCGACCAGCGGCACATGCGGATCGAGGTCGAGGGCCGCGCGGAGGTCCGCGTGCGCGTGGCCGGGGCCGCCGAAGTCGTTGCAGGCCACGATGAACGGCGTGCCGTGCCGCTCCAGCCGGTCGATCGCGTACCAGGAGTCGTCGATGCGCCGGGTGTCGACGAGGACGACCGCGCCGAGCGTGCCGGAGAACAGCCGGTCCCACAGGAACCAGAAGCGCTCCTGGCCGGGCGCGCCGAAGAGGTACAGCACGTTGCGGGCGTCGAGGGTGATGCGGCCGAAGTCGAAGGCCACGGTGGTCGCGGTCTTGGCGCGCACCGCGCTGATGTCGTCCACCGCCTCGCCGGCCAGGGTCATCGTCTCCTCGGTGTTGAGGGGACGGATCTCGCTGACCGAACGGACCATGGTCGTCTTGCCGACGCCGAACCCGCCGACGATCACGATCTTCAGACCGTTGTCGGCGGAGGCACCCAGCGGGGTGCGGGCGTCAGAGGCTGCGGAGTCCAACGAGCACCTGCTCCAGGATGTCGGGGTCGGGGAGGGCCGAACTGCGCGGGTGGCGGGCGCTGACGCGGCCCGCGGCGAGCAGGTCGGAGAGGAGGATCTTGGTGATGCTCACCGGCAGTCCGAGCTCCGCGGCGACCTCCACCACGGCGGCGGGGGTCTGCGCCAGGCGCAGGATCGCGGCGTGCTCCGACTGCATGCCGGGTGCCGGTCCGCATTCGGCCACCACCAGGGTGACCAGGTCGAAGGGGCTGTCCGGGCCGGCCCCGCTGCGCCCGCCGGTGAGCGTGTACAGCCGGTCGGGTGCGTCGTCCCTGCCGGGGCGGCTCATGCGGTACGGGGATGGGCCGTCAGGTGCTCGCCGAGTTGTTCCACCAGCTCGCTCATGTTGTGCCCGACCAGGCCCGCGTCCGCGTCCTCGGTGGTGACGACGGCGAGGTGCGCGCCCTCGCCGGCCTCCACGATGAAGAGGGTTCCGCCGTAGAACTCGGTCATGGACGAGCGCACGCCTCCGCTGCCGTCGCCGAACTCCACCGACGCGCCGTGCGAGAGCGACTGGATGCCGGCCGCGATCGCGGCGAGCTGGTCCGCCTGGTCGACCGTCAGCTCCGGGGTGCGGCACAGCTTCAGTCCGTCACGGGACAGCACGAGCGCGTGCCGTGCGCCGGGGGTGCGCTCCAGGAGCCCTTCGATGAGCCAGGTGAGCTTCTCGTCGGCGGTACTCGTGCCGGTCATGAGGTGGTGTCGCCTTCCGGGTGCGTGTGAGAGTGGGTCGGGGTGTCGGACGCGGTGCCGGCGGAGGCCGGTGGGCCGTCCCGCCGGGTGTCGGGAGCCGGTGGCAGCGGGTGCCGCCCGGTGGTCTCGCCGGATCCGGCCGCGCGGACGGCCTGCCGGAAGCTGCTGAAGCGGGCGGCCTTGGCCCGGATGTCCTCGGCCGGGGCCGGCCGCGGTGGGGCGTCGCCGGCCGCGGCGCGGGCGCGTTCGGCGGCGGCGAGGGTGCGGCCGCGGCGGCGCCGGGGCAGTTCACCGGGCGCGCCGGGCTCCGCCGGGTGCGTGTCGTCCACGGGCGGGGCCGTGACGGCGGCGGGTGCGGTGTCGCGGGCGGGGTCCTGCTCCCGCGGGGCGGGCGGGGACACCGGGCGCGGCCGTTCTGCCGCCGCGGGCCGCGGACCGGGCGGGGCGGTGGTGGTGACGGTGGTGAGGATGTCCTGCGGGATGAGCATGAGCACGCCGGTGCCGCCGCGCGCGGAGGGCCGGAAGGACACCTTCAGGCCGTACTTGCGCGCGAGCCGGCCGACCACGGCGAGGCCCAGCCGGGTGCCCGTGAGGCCGCCGAGTTCGGTCGTCTCACCGCTGACGGCGGTCTCCGCCCGCCGCAGCTGGACGTCGCCCATGACCAGGCCGCTGTCCTCCACCGAGACGATGACGCCCGCCGGCACCTCCTCGACGTAGACGTGCACCTCGGCGTTGGGCGGCGAGAAGGTGGCGGCGTTGTCGAGGAGTTCCGCCAGGGCGTGCATGACGCCCTCCGCCGCGTGTCCGGCGACCGCCATGTCGCTGACGGAGTGCAGCCGGATGCGCTGGTAGCCGCTGATCCGGCCCATCGCGCCGCGCAGGATGGACTCCATGCCGATGGGGCGGGCCCAACGGCGGCCGGAGCGCGCGCCGGTGAGGACGGCGACGGAGTCGGCCAGCCGTCCCGCCTGCGCCGTACGGTGGTCCAGGTGCAGCAGGTCGGCGAGGACGTCCTCGTCGCTGTGCCGCTCCTCCATGGCACGCAGGTCGGCGAGCGTGCCGGTGGCCAGGGCCTGCATGCGGGCCGCCGCGTTGGCGGTCGCGGAGATCGCCGCGGACCGTTCGCCGACGGCGCGGTCCAGCCGTGCCGTCAGCCGCCGCACCTCCTCGGTGAGGCGGGACCGCTCGGCTTCACCCGCCTGCGTGAGGTGCGCCCGTTCCCGGGCGAAGTCCTCGACGAGACGGGCGTGTTCGACGGCCTCGGCGTCGATGATGCGTTGCTGTTCCCGGCGCCACTGCTCGGCGAGACGCTCCCGCTCGTGCGTGGCGCGCAGGACGTCGTCGGTCAGGCGGCGCACCTCGGCGCCGGCGGCTCGCGCGGTCCGCCCGCCGTGTACGGCGGCGGTGACGGCGGCGCACAACAGGACGGCGGCGGCACCCGCGCCCCAGCCGAGGGGGCCGCGCACGGAGGACGGCGCCGCCGAGACGGCCCAGCCCACGACGAGGCCCGCCACGAGTGCGGTGAGCAGGGCAACGGGAAGCAGGGAGCGGACGGTGGATCGGTCGCCGGAACGGGCGGGCGCGGTCATCAATCAGGTCCTCGGGCGGCCGCTCTGGTCGCGGCCTCGTGTCGTCCTTGGGGAAAAAGTGCGCAGGAAACTGTGTGCAGCGATCAACTGGGCGTCACTATACGAGAGTTTGCGATCAGATCGAGAGGGTTGTGTCGGCTCCGTTCAGACCTGGCCGCCGAAGGTGCTCACAGGGTCCGGCGCATCAACTGCGTGAGCCGGTCGCGCTGTTCGTTGAAGGCCGCACGGGCACGCTGGAACTCCTCGGCGTCGTAGGACAGTCCCTGGGACACGACGTCCCGGTAGGTGCGCAGCGAACCGACGGTCCGGCCGACCTCCTCCAGTACGCCGTCCTCGGCGAAGAGGGACAGCTCCAGGCGCCGGGACAGCACGCTGCTGTCCCGCAGCACCGTCCCGGCCCGGGCCAGCGCCGTCTCGTCACGGTCGTGACCGCGAGCGATGTTGATGAGCGTCTCGCTCGCCTCCGCCGTGGCGTTGAGGAAGGCGATGTACGCGGCACGGCGATCGTCCTTCGTGCGCTGTTCGCTCTCCCGGACCCACCGGCGGCGCTCGGCGAACGCGGACGCGCCCAGGGCGATGAGCGCACCCATCGTCGTGTTGACCAGACCAGACCATTCCACGCCCCCACCCTGCTGCACCAGAGCGTGTCCCCACCAGAGGAACCCGAGCAACTCCTTGTCTCCCGAGCCTCTTTGCGTACGGCGGAGCCGCCTGCCACGCTCCCCGGATCCCCCCGCGGGAGGGCGGGCGCCCGAGACGGAAACCGTTGGCGGATGGACCGCCGGGGGCGTTACGGTCATCGCGATGACCACTCGATCCGCAAGCAGATTGGGGGTCCCCTCCGCGCAAGGTGAGTGCTGATGCTCACTGACACCGCGCAGGGGGACTCCTCCCTCGGTTTCTGGCCGCGCGTGCGCGAGTTCGCCGTGCCGGCATCCATGATCGAGGCCGCGACCGCACGACGCCGGACCGGCGACTGGGCCGGGGCATGTGCCGCCGCCGGCGTCGACGTCGATCTCGACCCGCGTGCGGTGGCACGCACACACGGCTGTGAACTCACGGCTCGACTCCGCGCCGATCTGCGCCATCTCGCCCCCGACCTGTTGCGCTGGCACCTGCCGAGGATCGCCCCCGACGGACTGCTCCGCCCTGGTCTGACCCTCGCGCTGGCCCGCTACGACACCGGGGGGCCGGGCGGCCGGGGCCCGCTGCAGCTCGTGGTCCGCACTCCCCCGGCCTGGGCGGCGGCCGGTCAGCGGATCAGCCTTGCCCTCCGGGACGCCACACACCCCGGGGCCGGCGCCCGCGGTCACCCGCATCCGCACCCCAGCCGGAGATTCCGCCTCGATCTGCACCGCCACCTGTGGGACGCGCGCAGAACCGGCGAGCTGCGGACCCGGACCGGCGCCGACCGGCCGCCCGACGCCGAACCCATCGTGGAAACACCGGAGTTGCCGGCCACCCTGCCGCACGGGGGTGAGGCCGCTCTCGACCGGTGGGCGGACGAGGCGGCGCTCGTGCTGCGCGCCGAGGGGCGGGACACCGGTCGCGTTCTCGTCCGGGCCGGAGCGGTACGGCTGGTGCTGGACGTGGGCCTCGACCCGGTCTCCGGGCCGTACGCCCTGCGTGTCGCGCCGGCGGCCGGGGGAGACACGGCCTCCGCGCTGCCGGTCCTCCCCCACGCGGCGACCTGGGTCTGCCCCGACCTGCGGTTGATCCGCGCCGGTGCGATCCCGGTGGAACGGCTGCATCCCCTGGTCGCCTCCGCGCTCGCACCGGAGTGCGCACCGACCGGCCCACCCCGGCTCCGGGACGGGGCAGGGCAGCCACGCCTCGTGGAGTGCCGGGGAGCGTGGCACCGCGTCGGCCTGGCCGACGGCGCCCTGGCCGCACTGGACCACGACCCGGCGGAACTCCGGCGCGAGGAACTGCTCGTCGCCCTGACCGGGACCCCGCTTCCCTGCCTGCGGGTCATCGACGAGGCACACCGGCACCCCGACTGCCTGACCGGCGTCCGCGAACGCCTCGACCACGGCGACATCGCCGGCGCGCTGGCCGTCGTGGAGGGCCTGCTCGGACCCGGCGCGCTGCTGCGCGGCGGCGCCCTGCGGGACGCGCTCGAAGCGGCCGCCCTGGGCCGGATCGCCCACGGCCTGTTCCGGGCCGGTCTCGCCGACCCCGGTCCCCACCCCGTTCGCCCGGCACCCCGCGACACCCGTCGACGCCCCGCCCCCTCCCGCTGACCCGGGTCGCACCCTCCGCCCACAGCCGGCGGGGCACGCCCCGCCGCCCTCCTTCGCTCACCACGAACCCAAAGGTGACCACCACATGCCTGAATACGCCCCGTTCACCGCGCCCGCCCTCCACACCACGACGGCCGGCCTCCCCCAACTGGACGTCGCCGACGAACTGTCGGCCCTGCTGCGCGAGACGACCACCGAACCGCGCCCCGACCCCCAACTCGAAGCGCTCACCCTGGCGGTGGCCGCCGATCTGCCGGTCCTCCTGTGGGGCGAACCGGGGATCGGCAAGACCGCCGCCCTCACCCAGCTCGCGGCGACCCTCGGCCTGCCGCTGACGACCGTCATCGCCAGCGTGCACGAACCGTCCGACTTCTCCGGCCTGCCCGTCGTCGGGGACGACCCCGCGGCACAGGGCGTACCCATGGCCCCGCCGGAGTGGGCGGTACGCCTGGTACGGGCCGGACGGGGGCTGCTGTTCCTCGACGAACTGTCCACCGCGCCACCGGCCGTCCAGGCCGCGCTGCTGCGGCTCGTACTGGAGCGGCGGGTCGGCTCCCTGCGGCTGCCGCCCGGCGTACGGATCGTGGCCGCCGCGAACCCGCGGTCCTCCGCCGCCGACGGCTGGGAACTGAGCCCACCGCTGGCCAACCGGTTCGTGCACCTGCAGTGGACCCACGACCACGAGGTCGTGGTGCGCGGTCTCGGCGGGACCTGGCCCCGGGCCACCCTGCCGCGCCTCCAGCCGGAGAGACTGGCGGAGGCGGTGGACTTCGCCCGCCGCGCGGTGTGCGGCCTCCTCACCGCGCGCCCCGCCCTCGTACACCGGCTGCCCAGCGGCGAGACCCGCCGGGGCGGCGCCTGGCCCTCGCCGCGGAGCTGGGAGACGGCCCTGCGGCTGATCGCCTTCGCCACCGCCGCCGACTCCTCCCGGGACGTGCTCTCCCTGCTGGTCAGAGGCACCGTCGGCGACGGGCCCGGGCTGGAGCTGCTGGCGAGCGTGGACCGGATGGACCTCCCCGATCCCGAGGACCTGCTCGCCGACCCGGCCGCCGCCGACCTGCCCGAGCGGGGCGACCTTCGCCAGGCGGTGCTGGACGCGGTCGTGGCCGCGGTCCGCAACCGGCCGCAGAAGTCACGCTGGGACGCCGCGTGGGCGCTGCTGGTCCACGCTCTGGAGACCGGCGCCCCCGACCTGGTGGTGGTCCCCGCGACCACCCTCGCCGCGCTGCGCCGGGAGGACTGGGACGTGCCCGCCTCGATCGAGGCGCTGGCCGGAGTGGTGTCACTGTCCCGGCGGGCGGACCAGGTCGCGGCCCGGTCCACGCCCGCCGCGCAGGCCGGCCGATGAGCCGTGACGCGTCGGCGGCACTGGACCTCGACAAGCTCTTCGCCGCCCGGCTGCACGCCGCCCGCGCCCGGCCCTACCTGGCGACGGCGCTGTTCGCCCTGCACACCGTGGAGTCGCGGCAGGTGCCGACGATGGCCGTCGACCCGTACTGGCGGTGCTACGTCTCGCCGGCGTTCGTGGACCGCACACCCGCGGAGGAACTGGCCGCCGTATGGGTGCACGAGGTGTCGCACCTGCTGCGCGACCACCACACGCGCGGCGACCGGTTCGCCCGGCAGCACGGCCTCAGCGGACCCGCGGAACGGCTGCGGATCAACATCGCGGCGGACTGCGAGATCAACGACGACGCGTTCGGCGACGGGCTCGTGCACCCCGAGGGCGCTGTCGACCCGGCCTTCCTCAGCCTGCCCGACGGGCAGCTCATGGAGGAGTACCTGCGCCTGTTCCGGCTCGGGCCGCGCACGCAGAGCCTGTCCTGGCTGGACTGCGGCAGCGGTGTCGACGGACGGGACCGGGACTGGGACCTGGGAGCGCAGGGCGCGCACGGACTGAGCGAACAGGAACGCGACGCGGTCCGGTTCCGGGTGGCCGAGGGCATCAGGGGCCGCCCCGGGAACTCCCCGCGCGGATGGCGGCGGTGGGCGGAGGAGGCGTTCCATCCACCGCAGCCCTGGCGGGAGTTGCTCGGAGCGGCGGTCCGCTCGGCGACCTCCGGGGCCGGCGCGGGCGAGGACTACACCTACGGCCGGCCGTCACGGCGCTCGGCGGGTGTGCCCCGGGTGGTGCTGCCGAGCCTGCGGCGCCGACCGCCCCGGGTCTGCGTGATCATCGACACCTCCGGTTCCGTCGCCGACGCCGAGCTGGGCAGCGCGCTCCTGGAGGTCGCCGCGATCTCCCGGACCCTCGGCGGCCGCCGCGACCTGGTCTCCGTGCTGCCGTGCGACGCGGCGGCCCCTTTCGTGCACCCGCTGTGCGCCGGCGAGGGGATTCCCCTGGTGGGCGGCGGCGGCACCGATCTGCGCACGGGATTCACCAGGGCGCTGGGAACGAACCCGCGCCCCGACGTCGTCGTGGCCCTGACCGACGGGCAGACTCCCTGGCCGGCCGCGGCCCCGCCGTGCCGGACGGTGGTGGGTCTCTTCCCCCGCCGGAGTGAGCCCTCGTCCTGGAACGAGAACGATCCCGACCACCGGCCGGAGCCCCCGCCCGCCTGGGCCCGCGTGGTCGAGATCGGATAGCCCCGTGCGGGGGGCCTTCGGCCGGTGGGCCGCCGGGCATCCGGTCCCGTCCCGGCTCAGACGGGTCGCTTCACCTCCACCGAGAGGTCGTTGTCGTTCGTGTAGTAGGGGCGCACCGCGGCGCCGCCGACGGTGACCGTCGGGTAGACGTACACCTCCTTACGGTCCGCCAGGTCGTCGAGGAGACGGGCGACCCGCACCACCGGCGCGTCCGCCGCCGGCCGGACGAAGACGTCCCACACGTCCTTGTCCCCGCCCGGCCCGGCGGCCGACTCCGCCACCAGCTCCGCGTGCTCGACGGTGAAGGAGAACCGGTCGCCGTCACCGGACCGTGGTTCCAGGGCGCGTTCGACGGCGCCGCCGCCGCGCCGGCGCAGCCGTACGACGGCTGTCTCCCGGAGCGCGGCGCCGTGCAGGCGGGCGCTGACCGTCGTCGTACGGTCCGTGACGTCGACGCGTTCGACCTCGGCGTGCGCGGGGCGCAGCCAGGCCCGCACGGCGAGGTGGCCGCCCCGGGTGGCGTACGGGACGCGCACGGCGAGCGGGGACCGCCGGTCCCGGAGGTGGCCGTCGACCAGGGCCCGCAGGTCGCGGGGGCCCGGGCGCAGGCGGTGGCGTGTGGCGTCCGGGCCGGAGAGCAGGTACACGTCCCACCGGCCCTCCTCCAGCACCGTGTGCGGAGCCAGCACGGCACGTCGGCCTCCGGCTGCGGCGGCCCCCAGGTCGAGGTGGTGCAGGAGCGTCTCGGGCTCGCCCTTCTTCGGGCGCAGCCGCAGCAGCAACCGCCCTTCCAGGGGCGCGGAGGGCGGCAGGTCGAAGACGATCCGGCCGTCCGCGTCCGCCGTGCAGGCCACGCGCGGCTGGGCGTCCTGGGTCGGTTCCACGGTCATCGCTGTCCCTTCCGCACCGTGTTCAGTGCGCTGCTCCTCGCGGTCAGCGCGACGTCGCGCGCGGCGAATCCCCGGCTGACCAGGGCGCGGTGCACGCCGGCGTCCCGACGCACCGCCGGCCGTCCCGCGCTCCTCGCCGCGACGGCCTCCGCGAGCAGCCGTTCGGCCTGTTCCAGGACGGGCACCGGCGCGAACCGGCGCGCGTTCTCCTCGGCGGCGCGGCCCATACGGCGGCGCCGGTCGTCGTCGCGGACGAGGTCCAGCAGGGCCGCCCCGAGGGCGTCACGGTCGCCGACCGGCACGAGCAGGCCGTCGACCCCGTCCTTGATGATCTCGCCAGGTCCGTAGGGGCAGTCGGTGCTCACCACCGGCAGGCCGCAGCGCATCGCCTCGACGATCGTCATGCCGAACGGCTCGAAGTCGGAGGCCGCCGCACCGATGGAGCCCTTCACCCACTCCGCCTCCATGGGGGCCGTCGCCCCCATCAGGAAGACGTTGTTCCCCAGGCCCAGATCCGCGACGAGCGTCCGCAGCCGGTCGCGTTCCTCGCCCTTGCCGTAGATCCGCAGCTGCCAGTCGGGATGTTCGGCGGCGACCGCTGCGAACGCCTCGACGAGCAGGTCGTAGCGCTTCACCGGTACCAGCCGGCCGGCCGCGACGACCACCTTGGAGGTGCCGTCCGCGGTGGGCAGCACGGGGTCCGGCACGCTGTTGGGCAGCGCCTCGACGCGGACACCCGGGAGGGCCATCTTGCGCCGGTAGGAGGCCGCGTCCGCCTCGGTCACCGTGGTGAGCACGTCGAGCCCGCGGTACGCCCGGCGCAGTGCGCTGCGCAGCCGCGGCGGATGGTTGTCGAGGGTGAGGTGTTCCTGTCCGACGCGTGCGACGTGCGGCGGGGCCTGGAGCGCGAGGTGCACGTTGAGGCCGGGCCTGGTGCCGATCACCACGTCGGCGTCGGTCGTGGCGAGGCACTCGCCGATGCGCTGGTCGGTCAACTCGCTGTACTGCTCGTAGCGGTACTCGGCCCGGGGGAACACCCTCGCCGGTCTCCGGTGCAACGGCTGCTCCTTCTCCTGCCTGAGGTCCACCAGCGGCCGCAGCGACACCCTGGGGTCCAGGGTGAAATCGGGGCGTGCGCGGTGCCGCAGCACGGAGACGATCTCCACCTCGTGCCGCTCGGCCAGTGCCTGGGCCAGGTTGAACGTCGTGGTGATCGTGCCTCCGATTCCATAGGCGTTGTGGAGCAGAAAAGAGATCTTCATGGCGGGCTAGACCATGACTGTTCCCCCTACGGTTGCGGTCCGTTACCACTTCGTTAGTCCTTGTCCCGGCGTGAAACCGGACGGATCCCGGGGCGCGTCCTCACCACCGACCACAGGGGTGCGGGTGCCGCCAGGGCCGCGCACCGAGCCGTTCCAGGGGGAATCCACATCCCGATCCGTCTCACCGCGCCCGGGCGCGCCCGGCTGCGCGCAGCCGCCGTCACCGCCGTCCTCTCCGCGGGAGCGCTGCTGGCCGCCGCCGGCCCCGCCGCCGCCGTGAAGGGCGGTGGTCCGGCCACGACCGCCGCCCGGCCGTACGCCATGCTCATCGAACTCGACGGCAGCCAGTTCTGCGGCGGCACCCTCGTGGCACCCACCAAGGTGCTCACCGCCGGCCACTGCGTGGAAAACGCCGGGGACGTCTCCGCGCTGCGGATCATCGGCGGCCGGGACCGGGTCGACGGCAACGGCGGCACCGTGCGGCGGGTCGCGTCGTACCGGCTGGACTCGCGCTACGGCGCGCCCCGATCGGCCTACGACGCCGCCGTCCTCACGCTGAACCGGCCGATGCCGTACCGCACGATCAAGGTGGCCGGTCCGCGGGACTCCACGCCGGTCGCCGACGGCCGCAGGGCGACCGTGCTCGGCTGGGGGCGTACCGGCCCCGGCGTCCCGGGCGACCGGCTGAAGCAGGCGAAACTGGTGATCTCACCCGTTGCCGCCTGGAAGGGGTGAGTGTGCCACCGTCTCCGGGGGCCTTTATGCCTGCCCGCAAACCGCGGTGCGCTGCCGGCTACTCCCGGCAATCCAACGTCACTTGGACCAGCCGAGGTCGCTGACGTGTGCGCGATAGGTCAAGGAGAGGAGTCGCCACGCTGACGGACAACGGCCTGGCACTGACCGACCGCGGCTGTTTGCGCAAACCGTCCGACGACCGGTTCACCACCCGTGCTGCGTCACTGAGAGACGAGAGAGGCCGCCTGATCTGGATGTCCGCAGCCCGGCCCGGCCGCACCCACGACAACACCGCCGCCCCCTACGACCACATCCTGGCCCACCTGCGCGCCGCCGGCCTCGGTGCTCTCGCGGACCTCGGCTTGCGCGGCTTGGACAACGACGTCCGCGACCCCGTGACCGTCACGGCTTCCATGCCAGCCGCACCCACAAGCTGACCGCTGGTCAGAAGGACGCCAACAGAGTTCTCGCCGTCGGACGCGCGCCAGTCGGACACGGCTTCGCCCACCTCAAGAACTGGCGGATCCTCACCAAGTTCCGCACTGATCCCGCCCGCGCCACCCAGCTCCTGCGCGCCTCGCTTGTCTGACGAACCTTGAAGTCAACCGCTGACTGAGGTGGGGCCGCACCGTCTGACGTTCAAAGTCACTCAGCGAGGGTCAGTGAACGAAGATCAGTGTCCAGCTTGCGGATCAACTCACCAACCCGTCCGCCGCCACTCGGCGCCGTGGGGAACCGTTTTAGCACTGCGACGACGACCGGTGTCGCACGATGCGTCGTCTGCTCAAGGTGTTTGACACCAACGCTCCGATCGTCGTCGGCGACGAGTTCGGCCGCTCTTGCCGCGTGAGCGCCGGCTCCGAGAATGTGCTTGACCTGGACGGCCTTGGCCAGCGGATGCAGGTAGGCGGCGCCTGCCGCAGACATCGCTGCCCGAGCCGCCTCGCGCGCAGCCGCGGTGTCCGTGCTGTTGGCTGCCCTGAGCGCCGCCCACGCCGTGTCGCGCAGAGCCTTCCCTCGCTCACCACCGCGCGCGAATTCCCACGCTGCGCCGAGAGCGTCTCGAGGCCGCGAGTCGTCCGGCTGATCGCTCTCGAATACCTCGAGCACCACTTCCGCGCACGCTGCGGCGAACGCGGTGACCTCACGCAGATCTTGCTTACTCAGAGCGATCTCACTCACTTCCCCTGTCATGACTCCATCCTCGACCATTGCGCTGGACAGGCAGGCAGTTGGGGCGACTCCGGGCCGGCCCCATACCGACTGGCTCCCGAGCAGATCGGGTCGTGGAACGCCACTCGGCCACAGCAGGCAGGAACCGGTGAGCCGACCGCTCTGCCAGATGACCTACTACGCGGCCTGTCCCCCACGGGACGGTGACGATGCCGAGCGGTGCGCCGGTGGGCTGCCGCGACCCGCCGGCCGGTTCGACGGTGACGCCGACGGCGCCCGCGTCGCCGAGTTCGCCGGCCAGGACCCGCGCGGCCCGTCCACCGGAGCCGGGCAGTAGACCGGCCGGGCGGAGGACGCCGGTCGTCTCGGCGTACCAGAGCTCGTGGACCCGGTCGCCGCCGAGGCGGGGCTGGTCCGTGGCGACGGCGGCGGCGCGGCCCCGGCTGCGGGAGGCGACGACGCTGATGCGGCCGCCGTCGGCCAGCGCGCGGGTGCTGACCGTCGCGTCCCGGGCGGCGGGGATGTCGGCGAACGTGGCGGCGCCCGCCTCCTCGCGGGTGAGCGCGGCGCGGGCGTCGTGGGCGCGCGTGGACTGCCACGCGGCGACACCGCCGAGCGCTACGGCGGCGCCGAGACAGGCCGCCCGCGCCGGCCGCAGTGCGAGAGGTTCGTGCGGCGGGCCGTGTCCGCCCTGCCCGGTGTTGGGCATCCGTCCCACAATCCGTGTCGTTCGTTCGTTCGCCTGGTCTGTCAGGTGTGCGTAGCCGCGCGGTGGGGGGATGACGGACCCTCAACGAGAAATCCCGTAGGGACAGAATTATGATGAAAGATCTTCATACGTGTATCTCGTCGCTCCGAATGCCTTGTGTCCGCCGCGACGGGAACCACGCAGCAGCCGGCCGGGCCCTTCGGCTCGAGAAGGTTCGTACCGGCTTCCGTCGCACCCGCACTTCCGACTTTCCGAGGGAGGTGAGTCCGATGACCACATCCATCAGGGTCCGGCGTCTGCTGGCCGGTACCGCCGCCACAGGTCTGCTGGCCGGCGGTGCCGCGCTCGGCATGTCGGCAACGGCCGTCGCGGCTCCGACACCGACGTCCACCGCGTCCGTGGTGACCAGCGACCATCACGACCGGTGCGAGTGGGTGAAGGGCCACTGGGAGAAGACGTGGGTCAAGGGCCACTGGGAGAAGAAGTGGTTCGACCACGGCACCTGGCACCCGGGCCACCGGGACATGAACGGCACCTGGCATCCGGGTCACTGGAGCCACTTCAAGTGGGTCTACGTGCCCGCCCACTGGGAGAAGGTGTGGGTGAAGGGACACTGGGACTGCCACCACCACGACCACTGACAGCCCCAGGCCGCGCGGACGCGGCGTGGGTGAGGGCCCGGAGCGGACATGGCCTCCGGGCCCTCACCCACGTACGCACGCATCCAGGGGCCACCGCACGGTGGGGACACGGGACGGGGTGCGCCGGACCGTGGGCGCACGGACGGGGTGCGCCGGTCGGTCGGCCGGCGCACCCCGTCGAGCGGTCGCTACTCGACCTTGGCCCAGTCGAGCGTGCGCTCCACCGCCTTCTTCCAGCCCTCGTAGCCCGCCGTCCGCTGGTCGTCGGACCACTGGGGCTCCCAGCGCTTGGACTCCTGCCAGTGGGTGCGCAGTTCGTCGGTGTCGCGCCAGAAGCCGGTGGCCAGTCCCGCCGCGTACGCGGCGCCGAGCGCGGTGGTCTCGGCCACCACGGGACGGCTGACCGGTACGCCGAGGACGTCGGCCTGGATCTGCATGCACAGGTCGTTGGCCGTGACACCGCCGTCGACCTTGAGCACGTCGAGGTGGACACCGGAGTCCTGCTCCATGGCCTCGACGACGTCACGGCTCTGGTAGCAGATGGCCTCCAGAGTCGCCCTGGCCAGATGGCCGTTGTCGTTGTAGCGGGCCAGGCCGACGATCGCGCCGCGGGCGTCGGAGCGCCAGTACGGAGCGAACAGGCCGGAGAACGCGGGGACGAAGTACATGCCCCCGTTGTCCTCGACCGTGCGGGCCAGCGTCTCGCTCTCGGCCGCGTCAGAGATGATCTTCATCTGGTCGCGCAGCCACTGCACCGCGGACCCGGTGACCGCGATGGAGCCCTCCAGCGCGTAGATCGCGGGGCTGTCACCGAACTGGTAGGCCACGGTGGTCAGCAGGCCGTGCTGCGAACGGACCAGTTCCGTACCGGTGTTGAGCACCAGGAAGTTGCCGGTGCCGTAGGTGTTCTTGGCCTCGCCCGGCGCGTAGCAGACCTGTCCGACCGTGGCCGCCTGCTGGTCGCCGAGCACGCCGGTGATGGGGATGGGCGCGCGCAGCGGCCGGGAGGTGCGCGTGACGCCGAACGCCTCCCGGTGGGACGAGGCGTTGATGGTCGGCAGCATCGCCCGGGGGATGTTGAAGAAGCCGAGCAACTCGTCGTCCCAGTCGAGGGTTTCGAGGTCCATCAGCATGGTGCGGCTGGCGTTGGTGACGTCGGTGGCGTGGATGCCTCCGTCGGGGCCGCCCGTGAGGTTCCACAGCACCCAGGCGTCCGTGTTGCCGAAGAGGGCGTGCCCTTCCTCGGCCGCCGCGCGGACCCCGTCGACGTTCTCCAGGATCCACTGGATCTTGCCTCCGGAGAAGTACGTCGCCGGCGGCAGTCCGGCCTTGCGGCGGATGACGTCGCCCTGGCCCGAGCGCTCCAGGGCCGCGGCGATGGAGTCGGTACGGGTGTCCTGCCAGACGATGGCGTTGTAGTAGGGCCGTCCGTTGCGCGGGTCCCACACGACGGTGGTCTCCCGCTGGTTGGTGATGCCGATCGCCGCCAGGTCCTCCGGGGCGAGGTTGCCGTGCCGCAGTGCGTTCTGCATCACGGAGTTGGTGCGCTCCCAGATCTCCACCGGGTCGTGCTCGACCCAGCCGGACCGCGGGAGGATCTGGGCGTGTTCCAGCTGGTGCTTCGCCACCTCGTTGCCGGCGTGGTCGAAGATCATGAAACGGGTGCTGGTGGTCCCTTGGTCCACCGCGCCCACGAAGTCAGCCATGGGTTGCCGCCTCTGCTCTGGGTGTCAGTGTCATTCCTCGGGTGCCGGGACGCGCCCGGGAGGCTCCGGTTCCGCCGTGGGCAGGAAGTGGCCGATGAAGATCTTGTACAGGCCGGCACCGAGCAGACCGCCGATGAGGGGACCGATGATCGGCACCCAGAAGTAGAAGTTGCCGTACTGATCTCGCCACGCTCCGCCGTAGCCGGTGAGGAAGCTGGCCAGTCGCGGCCCGAAGTCACGTGCCGGATTGATGGCGTACCCCGCGTTGGTGCCCCACGCCATGCCGATCGCCACGACGATCAGACCGACGATGAACGGAGCCAGGTTGGCGCCCGGCGGCGTGTTGAGCAGGTCCGTGACGGCGAGGATCAGCAGCAGCAGGATCGCCGTGCCGATGATCTGGTCGCGGAACGCGCCCCACTCGTGGACCGGCAGGTTCGGGTTGCCGTTGGCCGGGAGGGTGGAGAAGACGCCCTGCGTCTTGATGGTGTGACCGGGGTCGGCCTTCGCCAGCGCCTCGGTGTAGTTCCAGCGCACGATCAGGGCCGCAACGAAGGCTCCGGCGGTCTGGGCGACCACGTAGGGCGCCACCTTGCTCCACGGGAACCCCTTGAACGTGGCGAGCGCGACCGTCACCGCGGGGTTGAGGTGCGCGCCGCTCAGGCGGGCCGCCACGTAGACACCGAGGGTGACGCCGAGGCCCCAGGCCCAGGCGATGCTGTCGTGGTTTCCGAGACCTCCCGGCGGTGTCGTGAGCGCCCCGCCGGCGACGACCTGGGCGACGACACCGACGCCGAAGAGGATGAGAATCATGGTGCCGGCGAATTCGGCCGACACCTCGCCGATCAACCCTGTCCTTTTGAATCGCTCAGCCATGGAAGCCTGCTTCCCGCCGGCTCAGGACCGGCCCGTCGACTGCCAGAGCCCTCCCCGTATCAGCATAAGGCGATCAAGGACGAATCGCACAGACAGCCGGAATCCCGGACAGGACAGGGCATTGTGGGCTGTCTCGCGGCACGTTGCCGCCGTACGGGCCGCCCCCACACGCGACGAACCCCATCCCGTGGATCATGGGATGGGGTTCGCGTGCGGAGCGCCGGGCAGGCCTTGCACCTGCATTTCCCCACGGGAAGTGGGGCGTCTTTCCTTGGACCACCAACGCGCGACCGGCTGCCGGGTGTCCGGTGACCGCTCAAGATCCAGCATAGCGCACGGTGGCGGGACCGGGCGCAGGGCAGGGGCCGACCGGATGTTGGCCGGCGTGACATCAAACTTGAACCCTTCGTTCTCTTGAATGATTCGTCTTAAGGGCGATAGGTTCGACGCCATGACCGCATCCCGGACCCCGACCACCGCCGAGGAGCTGCGCGGTGCCGGCCTGCGGGTGACGGCCGCCCGCGTCGCGCTGCTGGAGACCGTCCGCGGCGGTGACCACCTCGGCGTCGAGGCGATCGCCTCCGGGGTACGTGACCGCGTGGGCCACATATCCCTGCAGGCCGTCTACGACGCGCTGCACGCGCTCACCACGGCGGGCCTCGTCCGGCGGCTCGAACCGCCCGGCAGCCCCGCCCGGTTCGAGGGACGCGTCGGGGACAACCACCACCATCTCGTCTGCCGCTCCTGCGGCGTCGTCGCCGATGTCGACTGCGCCGTCGGCCATGCGCCCTGCCTCGCCGCGTCCGACGACCGCGGCTTCACGATCGACGAGGCCGAGGTCATCTACTGGGGCCTGTGCCCCGACTGTTCCAGCGCCCCAGCCCCAGCTTCAGCACCCTGATCCACCCCCGTTCGGAAGGATTCGCATGACTGAGAACCACGACGCGATCGTCACTGACACGAAGTCGGAGGAGGCAGGTGGCTGCCCGGTCGCGCACGGTCGCGCCGCCCACCCGACGCAGGGCGGCGGAAACCGCCAGTGGTGGCCGGAACGCCTCAACCTCAAGATCCTCGCCAAGAACCCCGCAGTGGCGAACCCGCTCGGCGAGGAGTTCGACTACGCGGCGGCCTTCCAGGCCCTGGACCTCGCGGCCGTGAAGCAGGACATCGCCGAGGTGCTCACGACCTCCCAGGACTGGTGGCCGGCCGACTTCGGCAACTACGGCCCGCTGATGATCCGGATGGCCTGGCACAGCGCGGGCACCTACCGCATCAGCGACGGCCGCGGCGGTGCCGGCGCGGGCCAGCAGCGTTTCGCCCCGCTCAACAGCTGGCCGGACAACGCCAACCTCGACAAGGCCCGCCGTCTGCTGTGGCCGGTCAAGAAGAAGTACGGCCAGAGCATCTCCTGGGCCGACCTCATGGTCCTCACCGGCAACGTCGCCCTGGAGACGATGGGCTTCGAGACCTTCGGCTTCGGCGGCGGCCGCGCGGACGTCTGGGAGGCCGAGGAGGACGTCTACTGGGGTCCCGAGACCACCTGGCTCGACGACCAGCGCTACACCGGCGACCGCGAGCTGGAGAACCCGCTCGGCGCGGTCCAGATGGGCCTCATCTACGTCAACCCCGAGGGCCCCAACGGCAACCCGGACCCGCTGGCCTCGGCCCGCGACATCCGGGAGACGTTCCGCCGGATGGCGATGAACGACGAGGAGACCGTCGCCCTCATCGCCGGTGGCCACACCTTCGGCAAGACCCACGGCGCTGGCCCCGCGGACCACGTCGGCGACGACCCCGAGGCCGCCGCGCTCGAAGAGCAGGGCCTCGGCTGGAAGAGCACCTACGGCACCGGCAAGGGCGGCGACGCCATCACCTCGGGTCTCGAGGTCACCTGGACCCAGACGCCGACGCAGTGGAGCAACAACTTCTTCAAGAACCTCTTCGAGTACGAGTGGGAGCTGACCCGCAGCCCCGCGGGCGCGAACCAGTGGGTCGCCAAGGACGGCGCCGGCGCGGGCACCGTCCCGGACGCGCACGACCCGTCGAAGAGCCACGCCCCGACCATGCTGACGACCGACCTCGCGCTCCGGTTCGACCCGGTCTACGAGCAGATCTCGCGCCGCTTCTACGAGAACCCCGACCAGTTCGCGGACGCCTTCGCCCGCGCCTGGTTCAAGCTGACCCACCGTGACATGGGCCCGAAGTCGCTGTACCTGGGCCCGGAGGTCCCCGCCGAGACCCTCGTGTGGCAGGACCCGCTGCCCGAGGCGGAGGGCGAGGTCATCGGCGCCGAGGACATCGCGGTCCTCAAGGCCAAGCTCCTCGACTCGGGGCTGAGCGTCTCCCAGCTCGTCTCCACCGCGTGGGCGTCCGCCTCGACGTTCCGCGGCAGCGACAAGCGCGGCGGTGCCAACGGCGCCCGCATCCGCCTCGAGCCGCAGCGCGGCTGGGAGGTCAACGAGCCCGACCAGCTGGCCCAGGTGCTGCGCACCCTGGAAGGCGTCCAGGCGGAGTTCAACTCCGGTGCCAAGAAGGTCTCCCTGGCCGACCTGATCGTGCTGGGCGGCGCCGCGGCCGTGGAGCGGGCCGCCAAGGACGCCGGCTACGAGATCCAGGTCCCGTTCACGCCGGGCCGGGTGGACGCGACGCAGGAGCAGACCGACGTCGAGTCGTTCGTCGCGCTCGAGCCGACCTCGGACGGGTTCCGCAACTACCTCGGCAAGGGCAACCGGCTGCCGGCCGAGTTCCTGCTGCTGGACCGGGCGAACCTGCTCACCCTGAGCGCCCCCGAGATGACGGTCCTGGTCGGCGGTCTGCGCGTGCTGGGCGCCAACTACCAGCAGTCGCAGCTCGGCGCCCTCACCACCACGCCCGGGTCGCTGACCAACGACTTCTTCGCCAACCTGCTCGACCTGGGTACGGCGTGGAAGGCGACGTCGGAGGACCAGAACTCCTTCGAGGGCCGCGGCGCCGCCACGGGCGAGGTCAAGTGGGCCGGCAGCCGTGCCGACCTGGTCTTCGGCTCCAACTCCGAGCTGCGCGCGCTCGCCGAGGTCTACGCGAGCGACGACGCGAAGGAGAAGTTCGTGCGGGACTTCGTCAAGGCGTGGGACAAGGTCATGAACCTGGACCGGTTCGACCTCGTCTGAGTTCCCGCTCGGTCGAAGGTGACGCGCTCTCGAACCCCTTGCCGGTTCTGAGGGCCCGGACCCGTCCGACGTGACGTCAGGGCCGGCCGGCGACGGCCGGCCCTGACGTGTTCCCGCGGCACCCGTCAGGGCGTGAAGTAGAGCTCCTCCTCGGGACGCAGTCCCAGCACGACCGAGTTGCCCTCGTGCACCACGCCGTCGAGGGTGACGTTGACGAGGTCGGGCCGGATCTCGACGAAGGCGATGCGCGCGTGGAAGGCGACACCCTCGGCGTTCTCGTACGAAAAGCGTTCGCCCACGAGGGTGTCGTTCAGATCCCCAGCGGCGATGACCCGGGCGTCGGGCGCAACCTTCACGTGTCTTCCCTTCGACGATCGGCCCCGACGACGGCCGGGGCGTCTGACGTATACCCCCGTGCCGGAGGGTCGACTCGGCCCACTACGACAGGTGTCGATCCGCACGCGGTCGAAACCGCGCATGTTCCGCTGGAAAATGCCAAAGCTCTCACCTCGCGCCACCACTTTCCGTAGTGTCGGCATCACAGTCGAGGTAGTCGTGCGGGGAGGGATTCGGCGTGCCCGGAATCGACGAGAGTCTGCTCGACGCCATGCGGGTGACCGGTGCGCGGGGTGCGTCCGTGGTCGACTGGATCAGCGGCCTCTCCCTGGGATCGGTGGGTGAGGCGTCGAGCGGCGACCACGAGGTGACGGCCACCGAGACCGCGGAGTTCGCCCGCTCGGCGCTGGAGAGCGGCGCCTTCACCCGCCAGGGCGGCGATCCGGTGGCGCCCGGCGGCCCGCCTCCCGTGGAGGACCTGGTGGTGACGACCCCGGACTCCTACCACGTACTGCGGTTCGTCGGCACGCGGTTCGAGAGCACCGTCTTCCTCCACCTGTGGATCGACCGGGCCGCCGGGAACCTCGCGCTGGCCCGCATCCGCCTGGCCGACACCGCCGACCGGCTGGTCCTCGGATGACCTCGCCCACCCGCCTCGCGGACACGGTCCTCGACTCGCTCGCGCTGCTCGCCGCCGAGCGGGCCACCGGAGCCCTCTCCAGCGAACGGGGCACGTTCTTCCTCAGCGCGGGCGGAGTCACCCACGTCGACTCCCCCCTCTCCCCCGGCCTCGGTGTCCTCCTCACCGGGAGCGGTGTGATCGACGCGCTCGGCTGGCACGAGGCGCTCGAGGAGGCGGGGGCCGACCTGCGGGTGGGCCGGCAGCTCGTGGACAGCGGACAGCTGGCCGTGGGAGCGCTCGAACTGTGCCATCTGGGGGCGCTGTTCGACGCCGCGTACTTCGCGCTGGGCGGCGTCGGGCACGCGCCGCGGTTCCGCCCGGGCGCCGCGCACTGGCTCGGCGCCGTGCGCGCCGTGGCGGTCGACACCGTCGTACGCGAGTCCCGGCGGCGGCGCGACCGCCTCCAGCGCATCTGGCCCGAGCCCGACCTCGACAGCGCTCCCCTGGCCCGGGTGCCGCAGGCCGCCACGGGGGCCCTGCCCGCCCGCAGGCTCCGGGTGCTGGCCGAGGTCGACGGGGTGCGTACGGCGGCGGAGATAGCGGCGCGGCTGGCCTGCCGCGCCTACCCCACCCTGATCGAGTTGCGTCGGCTCGCCGCCGACGGACTCGTCACCGTCACCGCCCGGCCGACCGGACCGGCGTTCGCCGCTCTGCCGCCGGACACGCCGCAGGAAGAGCCCGACACCGCACTGCTGAGGCGCTTGCGCGACGCCCTGGAGGCTTTGTGATCCGCGCGCGCCGCCGTGCCGAAAGGAGACTGGTCATGGCCGTCGAAGCCGAAGTACTCAACGAGTTACGGCGCTTGCGCACCCGGATGCCCCAGCTGACGGGGTCCCTGGCGGCCAGCGCCGACGGTCTCGTACTGGCCCAGGACATGCCCGGCGTGGAACCGGACGGTCTGGCGGCGCTCACCGCGGCGGCCCTCGGCATCGCCCACCGCATGGCGGACACCGCCCGGCGCGGCGAGTTCTGCGAACTGCTGATGCGGGGAGCACAGGGCTATGTCGCGACCTACGCGGCCGGCTCCTCCGCCGTGTTGACCCTGCTGGCGGACGGCCGCGCCAACGTCGGCCGGCTGCATCTGGAGGGCCGGCGCAGCGGGGCCCGGATCGCGGACCTGGTGGCCGCCCACCTCGACGCGCAGGCACGGGACCAGGACCGGCGCCCCGCGTTCGTCCTGGACGACGCGGTGCCGCCGTCGCACAACCGCACCCTCGGCACCCTGCCCGTGCGGCTGCCGAGACAGTCACGCCCGCGGCTGCGTCCGGACCCCGGCGAGTAGCCGCACCAGTGCCGCCGGGCCGGTGGTCGCCTGGATCGAGCGGGTCAGAACCTCGGTGCCGGTGCCCTGCTCGCCACGAGTTCGGCGGCCTCCTCGGCCGTCCCCACCGAAGGCGGTGAACCCTCCAGCGGCTGCCGCGCGGTCTCCTTCATGCACGCCACCGCGATGACACCCACCAGCGCCGCGGCCATGGCGTAGTACGCGGGCATCATGTCGGTGCCGGTGACGGAGATCAGCGCCGTGACCACCAGCGGAGTCGTCCCGCCGAACAGGGAGGTGGCGAGGTTGTAGCCGATGGACAGGGAGCCGTAGCGGACGGGCGTCGGGAAGAGCGCGGGCAGCGCTGCCGACATCGTGCCCAGCATGCACACCAGGGACAGCCCCAGCATCAGCATGCCCGCCGAGACGGCCACCAGGTCACCCTGCCCGACCAGCACGAAGGCCGGTACGGACAGCACCAGGAAACCGAGCATGCCCGCCATCAGCACGGGCTTGCGTCCCCACCGGTCGGAGAGCCTGCCCACCCGGCTGACCAACAGCATCAGCACCACCATGGTCGCGATCAGGATCAGCAGACCGTGCGTCTCGGAGTAGCCCAACTCGTCGGACAGGTAGGTGGGCATGTACGAAAGGATCATGTAGTCGGTGATGTTGTACGCGCCGACCAGGCAGACGCACAGGATCAGCGTCGGCCAGTGGTCCCGGAAGATCCTCGCCACATCGCCCTTGGCGGTGGTCTCCACGGTGGACGCCGGATCCGGGGCCCTGCCCGCGGAGTTGTCCGCCAGCTTCCGGAAGGCCGGTGTCTCGTCCAGCCGCAGCCGCAGATAGAGGCCGACCAGCCCGATCGGCCCCGCCACCAGGAACGGCACACGCCAGCCCCACGACTCCATGCCGCCGTCACCCAGCAGCGCGGTGAGGGCCGTCACGAGACCGGCCGCGCCCACGTACCCGGCCAGCGTGCCGAGTTCGAGGAAGCTGCCGAAGTAGCCGCGGCGCCGGTCGGGCGCGTACTCGGCTATGAAGGTGGACGCCCCGCCGTACTCGCCGCCCGTGGAGAAGCCCTGCACGAGGCGGAAGAGGATCAGCAGCGCGGGGGCCCAGAAGCCGATCGTGGCGTACGACGGGATCAGTCCGATGGCGAAGGTGCCCACCGCCATCATGATCATGGTGGTCGCGAGGACCTTCTGACGGCCGATCCTGTCCCCCATCGGTCCGAAGACCGCACCGCCGAGCGGGCGCACGAGGAAGGACACCGCGAACGCCGCGAAGGAGGACAGGAGTTGGACGGTGTCGTTCCCGGACGGGAAGAAGACGTGCCCGATGGTGACGGCGAGGTAGCTGTAGATGCCGAAGTCGAACCATTCCATGGCGTTGCCGAGTGAGGCCGCCTGAACGGCGCGCTTGACGGCGGCCTCGTCGGTGACGGTGATGTCGGTCCGCCGCAACGGCGGGTTCCTGCGACGTCGTATCGCTCGGAAGAGCCTGCGATGTCGTCTGACGGCTTCGGGATGAGCGGCGGCCTCGACGGGGTCGGGCTCAGTGGCCACCATGAAACGTACCTTTCTGCCTTCGTGCGCGGACTCAGGGGAGCCTGCTCACTCATGGCATCTGCAAACAACCCGGATTCCGCAGGGACGTTCGGCACCATTGGCCGGCCGTCGGTGCGCGCCGGGACCGGTCGGCGGGCGCGGCCGCCGACGGCGATTTTGTGTCCGGTGGCGCCTCAGCGGGCGGCGGGGCGGGCCAGGAGGTCGGTGACGTGTCCGGCGACCACGTCCCAGGCGGCGGTGGGCGCGGCGCCCAGTGCGGTGGAACGCAGGGCCCGCAGTACGGTCAACACGTCGGCGTCGGCACCGAGTTCGCACGTGGTGCTGCCGCCGAGCACCTCGTGGCCGTCGCGGACGGCGACCCGCAGTCGGTGTCGGCCGTCGTCGCCGGCGTGCACCGCGGAGGCCACGACCAGGGGCGGCGGCCCGCCCGCCTCGCCGGCCGCCTTGTGGTAGCCGCTGAGGACGGGCTCGCGCCAGCGCAGGCCGAGCAGCAGCTGACGCTTGGCCACGACCTCCGCCAGGTCGGTCTCGTAGGGCCCGTCCGTCTCCAGCACCACGGCCCGGGCGTCCAGTACGTGCGCGGCGGGCAGCAGACAACGCAGTGTGCTGCCCACGAGGTTGCCGCCGACGGTGGCCGTGCGGCGCACGGCTCCCGTCCCGATGGTGGCGGCGGCCCGCCGCAGCACCTCCGGCAGCCGGGCGTCGATCTGGTGGAGCACCACGGCCGCGCCCAGCGCCTCACGGTCGACGACCCGGGCCTCCGGCACGTCCCGCAGCGACATGGCCTGCTCGGGAAAGCCGTCCCGCTGCCAGGTGGCCCACACGAGCGTCGCCCCACCCACCGGCACCGCCCCGTCGGTGAGGCACTCCTGCGCTTCGGACACGGATGTGGGCAGACGCAACAGCACGGTGGCCGACCTGCTTTCCCCGGACGTGGCACCCGGCGGAAGGACACCGCAGCCGGGCCACCTGATCGCTGACATGGGCAGTGTCCCCGGATACGCGGGGGCGCGTACAGGGCTCACACCGCCACGCCATGCGCCCCTCGCCGGCACACCCTTCCTTCCGAGGGCCGTCGCCCGCCGAGTTCCGCGGCCGTCCGCGACGCGGCCCCTCAACGCGCCGATACTGTCGAGCAGTTGGTCAGTCGCCCAGGCCGCCCAGCGCCTCCAGGAGCCGGTCCACGTCCTCCTCGCTGCTGTACGGCGCGAGTCCGACCCGGACCCCGCCCACGTCCGCGAGCCCCAGCCGGCGCGCGGCCTCCGCGGCGTAGAACGTCCCCGCCGGGGCGTCGACGCCCCGTTCGGCCAGACGGGCCGAGACGGCCGCCGACTCACGGCCCGCCAGCGTGAACAGCAGTGTGGGGGTGCGCCGGGCCGCCCGGGAGTACACGGTGAGGCCGGGGATCTCCGCCAGGCCCCGCTCGATACGGCTCCGCAGGACCTCCTCGTGGGCCTCCAGCGCCGTGAAGGCGGCGAGCAGACGCTCGCGGCGGGAGCCGGACGCCTCCGGTGCGAGCCCCGCGAGGAAGTCCACGGCCGCCCGGGCGCCGGCGAGCAACTCGTAGGGCAGCGTGCCCAGTTCGAAGCGTTCGGGCACGACGTCGGTGGAGGGCGCCAGCTTGTCGGGACGCAGGGTCTCCAGGAAGTCGGGGCTGCTCGCCAGGACGCCGAGGTGCGGGCCGAGGAACTTGTACGGCGAGCAGACCAGGGTGTCCGCGCCGAGAGCTGTCAGGTCGACCGCGGCGTGCGAGGCGTAGTGCACGGCGTCGACGTGCAGCAGGGCCCCGGCACGGTGGGCCAGATCCGCGATGGCGGGGACGTCGGGACGGGTGCCGATGAGGTTGGACGCCGCGGTGACGGCCACCAGCCGGGTGCGCGACGACAGGACGGCTTCGATCTGCTCGGGGTGCAGTTCGCCGGTGGCCGGGTCGAAGTCGGCCCAGCGGACGGTGGCGCCGACCGCTTCGGCCGCCTGGACCCAGGGTCGGATGTTGGCGTCGTGGTCGAGCCGGGTGACGACCACCTCGTCACCGGCGGCCCAGGTCTTGGCGAGGGTGCGCGACAGGTCGTAGACGAGCTGGGTGGCGCTGCGCCCGAACACCGTGCCGCGCGGTTGTCCGCCCAGCAGGTCGGCGAGTGCCTCCCGGGCGCCGGTGACGACGGCCTCCGCGTTGCGCTCGCCCTGCGTGGTGCGTCCCCGGTTGGCCAGCGGGTTGGCCAGGGTGTCGCTGATGGCGTCGATGACCGGTTGCGGGGTCTGCGTTCCGCCGGGCGCGTCGAATCGGGCGGTGCCGGACTTCAGTGCGGGTATCTGTGCGCGGACGGCACCGACGTCGAAGGCCATGCGTACTCCAGTCGAGAGAAGGGTGCGGGCCCGGTGGAGCGGGGTGCGCCCCACACGTCGGCGACGGCGCCCCTCCTGCGCGAACACCGTCACCGGTGGCCTCCTGCCCGGCCGGCGAACGGCACCGGACCGGCCTTGATCAACCACGGGACCAGCATCACACGCCGTGCCGGCCGCAGGGAGCGACCGGTTCGAGCCGGCCGTCGACGACGGTGCCGGGTCCCGCGTCCGGCGGGGAGCCTGCGGAGGTGTCCCGCACGGCCGGGTCGGGGGCGGCGGGGGTGCCGATCGCGGGAGTGCGGGCCGTGGGGCCGCTGGTCGCGGAGGTGCCGGCCGCGGGGGCGCCGGTCGTCGGGTCGACGGTCGTAGAGGCGCCGGTCGTCGGGCCGACGGTCGTAGGGCTGTCGGCCGCGGAGGTGCCGGTCGTATGGCCGCCCGTCGTGAAGGTGCCGGTCGGAGGACTGTCGGCCGCGGGGGCGCCTGCCGTAGAGCCGCCGGTCGCGGGACTGTCGCTCGCTGGACTGTCGGTCGTACGGCTGGCGGTCGCGGCCCCGTCGGCCGTACGGCTGGCGGTCGCGGGGCCGCCGGTGACGCGGGTGTCGGCGGTGGCGCGGTCGGGGGTCCGCCGGGCCGGGGTGGCCGTCGCGGCGGTGGGGGGCTTGCGCAGCAGCAGCAGGGCCGCGTCGTCGTGCAGTCGGCCACCCACATGGGTCAGCAACTCGTCGTGGAGCGCGGTGAGCGTGTCCGCCGGCTTGTCGGTCAGGTGCCGGGCGAGCCCCTCGGCGAGCGGATAGAACGCGCGGCCGTGGTCGCGGGCCTCGGTGACCCCGTCGGTGTAGAGGAGCAACTGCTCGCCGTCCGAGAAGGGCACCACCTGGAGGGTGGGGGTCTCGCCGGTGAGGGCACGCAGCCCGAGCGGCGGGGCCGGCAGCGTGGGCTCGATCGCCGTGACGGCGCCGGCCGCACCGACCCGCAGCGGCGGCGCGTGTCCGCAGTTGACCAGCTCCAGCTGACCCTGGCGCGGGTAGCCGGCGACCACCGCGGTGACGAAGTCGTCGTGGCCCAGGTTCCGCGCCAGGCTCCGTTCGATCCTGGCGACGACGGCGAGCAGGTCAGGCTCGTCGTAGGCCGCCTCGCGGAAGACCCCGACGACGAGTGCGGCCGTGCCGACGGCCGGCAGGCCCTTGCCGCGCACGTCACCGACGATCACCCGCACGCCGTACGGGGTGGGCACCAGGGCGTACAGATCCCCTCCGATCCGGGCCTCGGCGGCCGCGGCGCTGTAGCGGACGGCGACCTGGAACGGGCCGACGGTCGAGGGAACGGGCCTGAGCAGCGCGTGCTGGGCGGCCTCGGCCACCGAACGGACCGCCGCGAGCACCTGTTCCCGGCGTGCCCGCAGCGCGCTGGCCAGGCCGCTCGCCAGCGTGACGGCCAGCAGGGTGGTCTGGATCGCCGCCAGCTCCCGGCCCGGCACACCGTCGCGGGCGCCGAGGGTGGTGCCCAGGACCGCCGCGAAGAGACCGACGCACAGCACGCCCCGGGGTCCGCTGGTGGTGGCGGCCAGCGCGGGGCCGGCCGCGAGCAGCGGCAGCCACACCATCCCCGCGCCGCCGGCGAGGTCGGCCAGCACGACGACGGACACGATGAGCACGGGCAGCGCGGGCGTGACGGCGGCATGCCGTAGCACCGCGCGGACCGCGGCCGAGCGGCCGGAGCCGGCCGCACGGTGTCGAAGGGGCCTGATCGGCCAGTGGTCGCCGCCATGGTCTCGGGCCTGACTCATGTGTGGTCCGCAGTCCTCACCTGGGTGAATGTCGCAAAAACCTGACTCCACCAGGAAACGGACTCGGGCCGGACGCGACAAGCACCGGGATTTCAGATAGTGAGCGACAGACTCCTGGTCACCCGGTTCGCGGTCGGGATCAGCCGCGACCGGATCTCCGGGAGGCGCGAGAGCCGGTTGACCGGCATCGAGACGCCGAGGGAGCCGACGATGTCCCCGCTGTAGACGGGCACGGCCACGCAGACCGTGCCGAGGGCGTACTCCTCCAGGTCGGTGACGGCCGGGGCGACGGGCGAGTCGTCGAGGCGCCGCAGCAGCTCCGGGGAGCTGGTGATGGTTCTCGGCGTGAGATCGGCGAGGGTGTGCCGGGAGAGGTACTCCCGGCGGGCGTCGTCGTCCAGTTCACGCAGCACGGACTTGCCGAGCGCGGTGGCGTGTCCGGCGTCCTCGAACCCCACCCACAGGTCGACGCGGGGCGCGCGGGGCCCGTCGACGATCTCGGCGACCCGGATCTCGCCCTCCTCGTAGAAGGTGAGGTAGGCGGGGGTCGCGAACTGGTCCCGCAGCGCCGCGAGGGTTGGACGGACCCGGCTCAGCAGCGCCTGGCCGCGGCCCGCGGTGTGCAGCGTCTGCACCTTGTCCCCCAGCACGAACCCGCCGTCGGCGAGCTTGCGCAGATAACCGTCGTGCACCAGCGTGCGCAGCAGGTGGTACGCGGTGGGCAGGGACAGGCCGGTCTCACGCGCCAGCTGTTTCGCCGGCGCGCCGTTCTCGTGTGCGCTCACCGCTTCCAGCAGGCGGAAGGCCCGCTGCACCGAACCGATGAGCGTCGGGCCGTCGCGAGCACCCATAAGGACCAGAGTGCGCCGGGCGCACGGTCCAGGCAAGGCGTACGGCCCGACTCACGGCCGCGCGCCGCGGGCGGACGTACGGGTGACACACGGCTGGGGCGACCTGTGCACGGCATATGAGTCACCCACGGCCCGTGCGACCTGTGCAAGACATATGCGTGACCCGTCGCCCGCCCACCCCGCGCACGCCGTACGGCCGACACATGGCGCGCGCCGCACACACATGACGTACGGGGAACACACCACCCGCGCGGCGCCGGACATGGCCCCGGACCGGGGACACCCGTGGGGGGCTCACCCCCGGGGAGTGACTGTCAGTCGGTGTCGCCGTCGCGCGTGTGGGAGGGGCGGAAGCAGGCCGTGACCGTCTTGCCGTGCCGTCCGCACTTGATGCCCCAGGTGTCGGCGAGAGCGCTGACGATCGACACCCCACGACCCGACACCTCACCCTCGCCCGGCTCCCGGCGCCGCGGCAGGGTGGGGTCCTCGTCGTGGACACTCACCTGCAGACAGTCGCCGTCCCAGGTGAGGATCAGGTGCGCGTCACTGTGCGCGTGGACGTGGGCATTGGTCAGCAGCTCCGACACGGCCAGCACGATCGACTCCACCGTCTCCGGTTCCTCGGACGTCCACGGCAGTGCCGCCACATGTCCCCGCACCCACTCGCGCCCCGCGCGCACACCTCCCGACACGGGAAAGGAGTGGGCCCAGCCCATCGCCTTGACCGCCATCGTCCCTCATTTCCACCGTTGCCGACCAGATCCGCTCCAGGTGGGACGGGTACCCGGTCCGCACCGCCGCACGCCCCCGGCCTGCGAAACCCGCCACCTTCAGGTGACAACTCACCGGACATGTGTGGGCGTTCGGCCCCATGATGTGTCGCGCACCGGTGTGCCAATAGCCCGTTCACCAGTACCCACACGGCCTCACCGTCGTTTTCCCGGCATGCACGAGGCGAACCATGTGTTCCTGTTGTCCGTACTATCTACGCAAG
>NZ_JBEXCW010000060.1:0-51668 GCF_040605435.1 Streptomyces sp. NPDC005574 | reverse complement strand
CGCCGGCAGCGACGCCACCACCATGCTGTTCAACAACCACGGGGTGACCATCCCGGTCGACTTCTCCACCTCGGACCTGACGCTGGCCAAGCAGGCGCTGCTGAAGACGCAGACGAAGCTCGGCACGGTCACCAAGAAGGCGGTCAAGGGCTGCAAGCCCGGTGCGGTGATCGGGGTGGACCCGCACACCCCGAAGATCGTGAACAGCGGCGACACGGTCAACCTGACCCTCTGCGCCGGCTGACCGGTCCCGACCTGACACGACGCCCGCCCCTGCACCAATCAGGGGCGGGCGTCCGGCACATGATCCCACCAGCCGCGCCGGCCGAGCGGAATCGGCGTGAAGGCCGGGGCATACGGCGGCTCCCGTGTCGTCCACCATCAGGTTCAGGCCGTGTGGCCCTCTTGCGCGAGTCGCCCGTGTCCGCCGACGGTGCTCTGTGCCGATCGTGCTCTGTTCGACGGGCGCGGCTGCTTCGGGACTCGTTCGGGTTGAGCGCGTCCAGGAAGTTCCCGGTGCGGTGACCGGGCATCGATAGCATGCCTGTCGTGATGGTGGGCACGGAAGAATCCCGACTGGTCGTGTTGCGCGGCAACAGCGCGTCAGGGAAGTCGTCCGTCGCGGCGGGCCTCCGCGAGAGGTTCGGCCGCGGGCTCGCCTTGGTGGGCCAGGACAATCTGCGCCGCGTCGTGCTGCGCGAGCGGGACCGGCCCGGCGCCGCGAACATCGGTCTGATCGGCCTCACGGCCCGCTACGCCCTGGACGCCGGCTATCACGTCGTAATCGAAGGAATCCTCTCCGCCGACCGCTACGGCGACATGCTCGCGGAGCTGTGCGCCGAGCACCGCGGCCGGTCCCACGGCTACTACTTGGACGTGCCGTTCGACGAGACCCTCTCCCGGCACGCCACGAAGCCGATCGCTCGGGACGTCGACGAGGCCCAACTGTGCGACTGGTACCGGCCGCTGGACCTGCTGCCCGGCGGTATCGAGACGGTCATCGGCGCCGACAGCACCCTGCACGACACCGTCGACCGCATCATGTGCGACACCGGGCTGGCCCACCTGCCCGCCTTGGACCGCTGACCGAAGACCAGTGCGGCAGGTCGTGGCCCGAGGGTTGCGAGAGACCTTGAAGCGGACCGCGGCGAGGTGTGCCGTCGTTGCCCGGTGGGGTGCCGGCCTCAGCCGATGGTCCACCGCTGAGTGCGCGCATTGCGGTCACACACAGTCGTCCGGTACAGGCCGCCGCTGGTCTGGTAGAGGCAGAGGCGGGTCGCCGTGTTCCGGAGCATGACCGCACTCGCTGCGGCGGGTTGGATGACCTGCCACAACTGGTTGTTCCCGCCGTTGCACCCGTTGGCGTAGACGTCACCGGCCGCGTTGCTGTCGAGGCAGTGGCCCCATGTGTAGTTCTGGAGTGTCGAGGACGTGTTGGTGGTGCCGGTCCACCGCCAGTACTGCCCCGAAGAGCCGATGCCGCAGTCCATGGACCACAAGTTGTAGTAGGAGTTCTCCTCGAGGCACTCCTTGTACTCGTAGTTCGCGAACCGGTCGAGGCTGGTCGCTGCGGTCCCAGCGGCGGTGGCCGTCCCCGGCATGGCCAGGGTCAGCGGGATGGCGAGCATCGCCGCCGATCCCATGACGAACAGGGCCCGCCTGATCCGTGTCCTGAAAGCGGACATGATCGGTTCCTCTCAATCGTCGCCTGGTTCAACTGAGTTGGCACTGGCACATGGTTGCAGGCAATCGCTGTGATCGGGACCCGGACAGGCAAGCCATCACCCGGGTGATGTCAGGAGTTCAACGGCACTTTCGGCACCGAGGATTCTCGGCAGGCCGGAAGGCCGCCGCCGTCAGCAGTGCGAAGGCCACGGCGAAGCCGAGCATGGTGAGGACGCCCTTCGGCCAGAAGATGTGGCTGTCGACGAAGGACCAGCAGCAGAGGAACAGGACGGCGCTGCCCGGCAGTACGCGGGCACCGTGCCGTCGCCACAGGAGCGAGCAGGTGGCGAGGGAGGCCACCGCGAGGCCGTACACCCCGGTACGGCCCAACTCGTCGCCGGTGGCGAACAGCGGTCCGGCCGCCCCGTGGACGCCGTGGTCCACCACGGTGCCGGCGGAGATGCCGGCCACCGCGTCCAGGCCGGAGTAGTACGCGGCGAAGCAGAGGCATCCGGCCCAGGAGAGCAGCGTCAACATCCCCTCCGCGTCACGCCGCGGCCGGTGCCTCAGAGGGATCAGCAGCCCGAGGACCAGAAAGGGGAAGACCGGCAGCAGTGCTATGTGCAGGGCGGCCCAGTGCCCTGCCGTCGCCGCCGTCAGATGCCGGGGGTGCAGCAGGCCGGCGACGGCCAAGACCAGCGGCGCGACGGTCACCAGCGCCGTCAGGCGAAGAGTGTGGAGGGATCGCATCCGCTCACGCTAGGCGGCCTCCCGTTACGGCTCCGGGTGCGGGCGCGATCCGTAAGACACCCGTAAGACACCCGTAAGGGGGCGCGGCCGTCGCCGGAGGCGGAGAGGTGCACACCGTCGAGCATGACGTAGCTCGGCATCGTCCTGACCGGTGCGGACGACGCCGTGCCAGGAGATCTCGGCGGTGTCGGCTGTGTCGTTGCCGGCGTTGCCCGGCTGCCCCAGGACGGGAGCCGGGCAACCCCGGGGTGGTGGCCGTGCTTGTGAACCGGGCCAACCGGGTCAACGCGGCCCATTCGGCCCGGTGTTGCTGTTCCCCGGGGCTTACGCGGTCAGGTGCCGCTCACCTGTACATACGTGTCGGCGCTTCCACCGCGACCGCCCCTTGCCAGGATCCGGACCTCGCGCGTCAGTCCACGATCACAGCGGGACGCGCCGCCGGGGCCCGTCCGACGAGGGCGCCGCCGAAGTTGCCCTCGACCTCCGCCTTCTCCGCGGAGTTCGGATACGGGTTGGTGCACGAGGTGCCCGCGGTGGAACCGGACATCAGGCTCGAGCACGGACCGGGCTTGCGATCGGGCAGGCCCAGGATGTGCCCCAGTTCGTGCGCGGAGATGCGGACCGTGTCGTAGCCCTGGTCGACGGCCTGACGCCCGATGTACACAGTGCCGCTGCCCAGGGTGCCGGGCAGGGTGCGCGGCCAGCCGTTGTCTGCGAGGACACGTATGTTGGCCCTTTGTCCGGCGGCGGCGGGCCGGAGTTCGACCGCGTCGACGCTCGCGTTCCAGATCGCCGCGCCCCGGTCGACGGCGCTCCTGAACTCCGCGGAGCTGCCGGCGTCGTAGGTCAGGACGCGGGCGGCTGCTGGGGTGTCGGTCGTTCGTGGGGCGGCGACCGCCGCCTGGCCGCTTGCCAGGGGCAACGACATCAGACAGGCCGCGGCCAGGCCACCGGTGAGCATACGGACGTGCATGATCGACCTCCTTGTGGGGGAAGGGCAGTCGTGCTCATGACATTCTCTGTGTCCATTGCCCAGCGGTCGGGCGGACCAATCCGTCGATTGGCCGGAGGTCTCGCGCGGTGGCGAGAAGGCTCGGCCGGCCGTGGATTGCCCCGCAGTGCAACGTGGTAAGGGCATGCAGCTCGCCCCTTCGAAGCCGTACGGGGCGGCACGCCTCACTTTCATGGAGGATCGGTGAGAGGGCCAGGACCCTGTCCACGGGGATGGCGAAGCAGCGCCCTGTCGAGGTCGACTTGCGCTGGAGTGCGCTCCAGGTCGTAGCGTCGCAGAGGACGGAGCGCACGAAGCCCGCGTCGCAGGCGTCCTTCACGGGACGCCGACGACGGCATGCGTCGATGGACGGACGAGGGCCTGGTGTGTTCCTGAGCGACGAACGAGTGTGCAGGGAAAGGATGGGCACGGCATGCAGAAGCGCAGTCTGCGGGACCTCCAGGTATCGGCCATCGGCCTGGGGTGTATGGGCATGTCCGCCTTCTACGGATCGACCGATCAGCAGGAGGGGATCGCCACCATTCGGCGTGCCCTCGACCTCGGGGTGAACTTCCTCGACACCGCGCAGATGTACGGGCCGCTCACCAACGAGTCGCTCGTCGGCGAGGCGATCCGGGGGCATCGCGAGGACTACGTGATCGCGACGAAGTTCAACTATCGGATGGATGACGCCGTACCGGGCGACATCAGCACGGTCGGTCCGCAGGACGGCTCGGCCGAGCACGTCCGCAGCTCCGTCCACGGCTCGTTGCAGCGACTGGGAACCGACCACATCGACCTGTACTACCAGCACCGGGTCGACCCGAACGTGCCCATCGAGGAGACGGTCGGCGCGCTCGGCGAGCTGGTCGCGGAGGGCAAGGTGCGGTACATCGGCCTGAGCGAGGCGAGTGCGGAGACCATCCGGCTCGCCCACGCCGTGCACCCGGTCACGGCGGTGCAGAGCGAGTACTCGCTGTGGTCACGGGACGTGGAGGCCGAGGTGCTGCCCGCCTGCCGCGAGCTGGGTATCGGCTTCGTGCCGTACTCGCCGCTCGGCCGTGGCTTCCTGGCCGGACGGTTCTCCTCGCCGGACGAACTGGACGCGAACGACTGGCGCCGCGAGAACCCGCGCTTCAAGGACGCCAACCTGGAGGCCAACCTGCGCCTGGCGGCGAAGGTGAAGGAGATCGCGGCCGAGAAGGACGTGTCTCCGGCCCAGCTGGCCATCGCCTGGGTACTGGCCCAGGGCGAGAACCTGGTACCGATCCCGGGCACCAAGCGACGCACCTACCTGGAGCAGAACGCCGGGGCGGTGGACATCGCGCTGACCAAGGACGATCTGGCCCGCATCGAGGCGGAGCTGCCCGAGGTGGCGGGGGAGCGGTACGACGAGGCGGGAATGCGCTCCATCAACCGCTAGCGCTGAGCAGGACGCCGTCGCGCGCCGAGGATTCGTCGTCCGTCTCGGCGCTCGGCGGTCGGGGCCCGCGGCTCGGCGCTCGGCGCGCGGGAGCCGGTGTTCACAGCGGGCTCCTCGCGCGAACCGCGTCATGGCGGCTCATGACCGGAGCGGTGCCATGACCGAGGCGCGCGAGGTACGCCGGCACGTCACGCTCCGCCACCTGCCGGGTGGCCCGTGTCGCCCTACCCGCGGGCAACCACCGCCACTTCCGCCGTCACTTCTGTGCGGGCCCTCCGAGAGGAAGGAAGTCGGCGGACCGCAGATGCTCTCTCAGGGACTGCTCGGTGTTGCTGACGTGCAGCAGCGCGGCGGCCTGGCTGAGGGAGGCGTCACGGGCGGCGAGCGCCTTGAAGATCGCCTCGTGCTCGGCGAGGGTGCGGTCCGCGGCCTGGTCGTCGACCAGGCCGCGCCAGATGCGGGCGCGCAGCGTACGACCGGAGATGGCCTCCAGAAGGGTCAGGAGTGTGTCGTTTCCCGTGGCGGAGACGACGGCACGGTGGAAGGCCGCGTCGTGGGCGTTGAGCAGTTCGACGTCGTCGCGGGCCTCGCGCATGGCGTCCAGGTGCCGTTTCACCTCGGCGAGTTGCTCCTCGCCGATCCGGACGGCGGCCAGGGCGGTGGCGACCGGTTCGAGGAGTCGGCGTACCTCCATGAGGTCCTGCAGCGCGGCCGAGTCGCCCTGCAGCAGTTCCACCGCACCGCCGAGGCCCTCGAAGAGCAGGCTCGGCTGGAGACTCGTCACGTACGTGCCGTCCCCCCGCCGGACCTCCAGGACCCGTGCGACGGCCAGTGCCTTGACCGCTTCACGGGCGAGGTTGCGGGACAGGCCCAGCTGGGCGGCCAGCTCCGGCTCCGGCGGGAGCTTCGATCCGGGGGGCAGTGCGCCGGTGCGGATCAGTTCACGGATCTGCGCTATGGCCTTGTCCGTCAGAGACAACGCGAACTCCTTCTGTGCCCGTTCTTCGCCGGCACGTCCGAGCTGATCAGTTCCTGGGCCCGAAGATCGTCCCAGAGACCTTCGGGGGTGTGGCGGCGGTGGAGTTCCACGTTTCGTTGGACCTGCTGGGGGCTGCGCATGCCCAGGGTGACGTTGATGATACTGGGGTGGGTGCTGGGGAAGGCGATCGCCGCCTCGGGGAGCGTCGTGCCATGCGCCGCGCAGACCTCGGCGATCGCCAGGGCGCGGTCCACCAGGGCGGGCGGGGCGTCCCGGTAGTCGTACTTCATGCCCTCGGCGGGCCGGTCGTGGGAGAGCAGTCCCGAGTTGAACACGCCGGCGGCCACCACGTTCTTGCCGAGTGCCAGTGCGGCCGGCAGTACGTCGTCCAGTGCCGACTGGTCCAAGAGGGTGTAGCGCCCGGCGAGCATCACCAGGTCGGCCGCGGTCTCGCGCAGGAAGCGGGCGAGCATGGCCGACTGGTTCATGCCGACGCCGACGGCGCCGATCACGCCCTGGTCGCGCAGTTCCGCCAGGGCGGGCATGGCCTCCTCGGCAGCCTGCTTCCAGTGGTCGTCGGGGTCGTGCAGGTAGACGACGTCCAGTCGGCCCAGGCCCGTGCGCTCCAAGGTCCCCTCGATGGAGCGGAGCACTCCGTCCCGGCTGAAGTCCCACTGCCGTCGCAGGTCGTCCCGTACGACGAAGCCCTCGTCGTCGACGCCACGCGGCTGTTCGTTGGGGACGAGCAGACGGCCCACCTTGGAGGAGACGACGTAGGCGTCGCGTGGATGCTCCCGCAGGGCCGCGCCGAGGCGCCGCTCGGAGAGTCCGAGGCCGTAGTGCGGTGCCGTGTCGAAGTACCGGATGCCGGCCGCCCAGGCCGCTTCGATCGCGGCGGCAGCGCTGTCGGCCGGGGTGACGCGGTACAGGTTGCCGATGACGGAGGCACCGAAGCCCAGCTCGGTGAGTTCCACAGCGGTGTTGGTGATCTTCCGGTGTCGCAAGGTGTGCTCCTGGGAGTGGTGGTGCGGGCGCTGTCGGCCGATCACCGTCTGACCGCGGCCGAACCGCCCGCCATGAGCGCCTCCACCTCGGACAGGGACGCCATGGAGACGTCACCGGGTGTGGTCATGGTCAGGGCGCCGTGGGCGGTGCCGTAGGCGAGGGCGCGCCGCAGGCGGGCGCCTTCGACGGACAGGGCCGGGTCGGCGCCGGCCGACGGGCTGTGCTCGTCGCTGTCACCCGTCAGAAGCCCGTAGATCAGGCCGGCCGCGAAGCCGTCGCCTGAGCCGATGCGGTCCAGGACGTGCAGTCCGGGCATCTCGGGGCCGCGGAGGTAGCCGGTGGGCGCCGACCAGGCGGCGGAGGACCAGTTGTTCACCCCGGCCGAAGGTACCTCGCGCAGCGTCGTGGCCAGCACCTTCGCGCCGGGTACCAGCCCGGCCACCCCGGCGAGCGCGTCGGGTACCTCGTCGGCGCGCAGGAGTGCCGCTCCTGGGCGCTTCCCGGCCAGGCCCAGGGCACCGACGACGACGTCGGCGTGCCGGGCCAGCCGCAGGTCGACCTCGCGTGCCCGGTCGGCGCCCCCTCGGCCGTCCCAGAGGCTCGGGCGGTGGTTGGGATCGTAGGAGACGGTGACGCCGTGGCGGCGGGCCGTCGCCATGGCCTCGTCCGCGACGTCGACCGTGGTGTCCGACAGGCCGGCGAAGATGCCGCCCGTGTGGAACCAGCGCGGGCCGTCGGCGAAGACGGCGTCGAAGTCGACGTCCCCCTTTCGTAGTTGGGAGACGGCCGTGTTCGCGCGGTCGCTGACGCCCAGCGCGCCCCGGATGCCGAAGCCGCGCTCGACGAAGTTAAGTCCGTTGCGGGCCGTGCGGCCGATACCGTCCGCGGGGGCCCAGCGGACCAGCGAGGTGTCGACGCCTCCCTGCAACATCAGATCCTCGACGAGCCGCCCCACCGGGTTGTCGGCCAGAGCCGTGACGACGGCCGTCCGCATGCCGAAGCAGCGGCGCAGGCCGCGTACGACGTTGTACTCGCCGCCGCCCTCCCAGACCTGGAACGAGCGGGCGGTGCGGATGCGCCCCTCGCCCGGGTCGAAGCGGAGCATGACCTCACCCAGGGCGATCACCTCGGCACCGTGGCGCCCGGTCATGGCCCACTCGCCTTCACGGCTTCCGCGGTCAGCCGTCGGATCTCCGCGAACCCGCCGCGCTCCAGGTGCGCTGCGGTGGCCATCCAACTGCCGCCCACGGCGGAAACGGTGGGCTCGGCGAGGTAGTCGGCCAGACGGTCGGCGCCGATGCCGCCGGTCGGCACGAACCGCGCCTGCGGAAAGGGAGCGGCGAGGGCACGGAGCATCCCCACACCGCCCAGCGGTTCGGCGGGGAACAGCTTCACCGTGTCGAGTCCGGCCCGCAGGGCCCGCATCAGTTCGCCGGCGGTGGCGACACCCGGCAGCACGGGCACTGCCAACTCCCGGCAGCGCGCCACGACTTCCGCGTCGAAGCCCGGGGAGACGACGAAGCGGGCACCGGCCGCGACGGCCCGCTCCGCCTGCTCGGGGGTGACCACGGTGCCGGCGCCGACATTGAGTCCGCCGTGCGCCGCCATCGCCCTGAGCACCTGCTCGGCCTCGGTGGTGCGGAAGGTGACCTCGGCGCACCGGGCGCCGCCCGCCGCGAGCGCCTCGGCGAGTGGGCCGGCGCTCGCGACGGACGGGACGGTCAGCACGGGCATGATCCGTGCCCCACAGAGCACGGCGGCCAGACGGGGGGTCATCGGCCCAGCCATCCGCCGTCGACGGGCAGGACGGCGCCGTGGACGTAGGCGGCGGCGTCGGAGGCCAGGAACACGGTGGCGCCCGCCAGGTCGTCGGCGCTGCCCCATCGCCCGGCCGGGATACGGTCCAGGATGGCGCGGCTGCGCGCCGGATCGTCCTGCAGGGCCTGGGTGTTGTCGGTGGCGATGTAACCCGGGGCCAGGGCGTTGACGTTGACGCCGTGCGCCGCCCACTCGTTGGCCAGCGCCTTGGTCAGGCCGGCGACGCCGTGCTTGGCCGCGGTGTAGCCGGGGACGTTGATGCCGCCCTGGAAGCTGAGCAGCGACGCCGTGAAGATGATTTTTCCCTGGCCGCGGGCCACCATCGCCGCACCGACGGCCCGGGTCAGCGCGAACTGTGCGCTGAGGTTGACCTGGAGGACGAACTCCCAGTCGTCGTCGGGATGTTGGGTGGCCGGGGCGCGGCGGATCGTGCCCGCGTTGTTGACCAGGATGTCCACCGGCCGTTCGCGGCCGGCGAGGTCGGCGCCCAGAGCCCGAACGGCATCGGGGTCCGCGAAGTCGGTGCGGATCGCCTCGAAGGTGCGCCCCGCGGCGGCGACGTCCTTCTCGATGTCGCTGCCCGACTCCTCCAGCGTGGCGCTGACCCCGATGATGTCCGCGCCGGCCGCCGCGAGCGCGCGCGCCATGGCCCTGCCGATACCGCGCCGCGCCCCGGTGACGACGGCCAGCTTCCCGCTGAGGTCGAAGGCGGTCATACGGCGGCTCCCCGCGATGCGTCGGTGCAGTCCACCAGGATCTTCATCACGTCCTTGCCGCCCTCCAGGGCCTCGAAAGCGGCGGGTGCCTCGGTGAGCGGCACCACCTTGCTGATCAGCCGATCCGCGGGAATGACGCCGTCCGCGATCAGCGTCACTGCCTTCTCGAAGTCGGATCGGTCGTACAAGCGGGCGCCGACCAGGGTGAGTTCGCGCCAGAAGAAGCGGTGCAGGTTGACTTCGCGGGGCCGGGGGTGGATGGCCACCAGACACAGGCGGCCCCGCACGCCCAGCACTTCGACGGCGGTGTCCACACCTCCCGCGGCGCCGGAGACCTCGAACGCGACGTCCGCGCCGGCGTCGCCGGTCCACCGCCGGACCAGTTCGGGCACGTCGACGGCGGCCGGGTCCCAGGTGGTCAGCCCGAGGTCCTCCGCGAGCAGGCGACGGTGGGCACTTGGCTCGACCACCCGGACGTCGGCACCCGTGGCCCGTGCGACCGACGCGATGAGCACGCCGACGGGCCCGCCGCCGACCACGACGACCTTCTCGCCGTCGCGCACGCCGGCCCGGCCGACGTCGTGGACGGCGACCGCCGTGGGTTCGACGAGCGCGGCCCGGTCCAGTGCGAGGCTGTCGGGGAGCCTGACGAGGGTGGTGGCGGGCACGGTCCAGCGCTGTTGCATCGCGCCGGGGGAGTCGATGCCGATGAAGTCGAGGTGCTGGCAGACGTGCTGGTGGCCGGCTCGGCAGGCGGGGCAGGTGTCGTCCCAGCGCAGCGGCATCACAGTGACCGCGTCGCCGGGCCGCCAGCCGGTGACGCCCGGGCCCACGCGTACGACGTGGCCGGACATCTCGTGTCCCAGGACGGCGGGCGCGTGTACCCGGGCGTCCATGTCCCCGTGGAAGATGTGCAGGTCCGTGCCGCAGATGCCGACATAGGCGGGGGCCAGCTCCACCTCTCCGGGGCCGGGCTCGGTGCTCTGGGCGAGAGCCGTGTCCAGGGTGCGGGCGGCCGTGTAACGGACGGCGAGTGTCATCGTGTTCTCAGGGTCCCTTCGGCGCGGACGCCGATCGTCAGGAGCAGGTTGGCGTAGGTGCGGGTGTCGGCGGTGACGATCGCCAGCGCCAGGTCGGGGGAGCGCGCGGCGTCGTAGAACTCGAAGCGGCCGAGCGTCTCGACGGGCACGGGCGCCAGCTTGGAGCGGTACTCGCTGATGGCCGGCGGCTCCGGTTCGCCCTCGGGAGGCACCATGACGTGCGCCGACTCGACGGGCAGGGCCCGCAGCAGGACGTCGAGCACCGTGCTGACGTCGAGCAGGCCGGGGGCCAGGTTGAGGTGGACGGTCCTGGCCCGGTCGCCGGTGGCCGTGCTGGCGGGGTAGTGGCCGTCGGCGAGCAGGACACGGGCGCCGTGGCCGGCTCCGGCCAGGGCTTGGAGGATTTCGGGGTGGAGGAGTTCCGTCAGGAGCACGGTGTTGCCTTTTCCTTCTCAGACGACGTCAGGCGACTTCGGGCGACGTCAGGCGGTAGGTGGCAGTCGCGGTGTCGGCGAGGACCGCCGCGCGCTCCCCGGCCGAGCAGCCGTCGAGGAGTTCCTCGGCGCCGGCGGCCCAGCGGTTCCAGCCGCCCGCGAGGACGCACACGGGCCAGTCCGAGCCGAACATCAGCCGGTCGGGCCCGAAGGCGGTCAACAGCACCTCCCACGCCGGACGGATGTCGTCGACGGTCCACTTCTCGTGGTCGGCCTCGGTGACGAGCCCCGACACCTTGCACCGCACCTGGGGATGCGCGGCCAGCCGACGCAGGTCTCGCTCCCAGCCCTCCAGCGCACGCCCGGCGAGGGGCGGCTTGCCGGCGTGGTCCAGGACGAGCGACAGCTGCGGGAGACGCTCGGCCAGGCGGACCGCCTGCGGGAACTGATGGCTGCGGATCAGCACGTCGTAGACGAGTCCCCGCTCACCCACCGACCTCAACCCCCGCTCCACGGCAGGGCGTTGCAGCCAGCCAGGATCGGATTCGTCCTGCACGAGGTGCCGCAGGGCCCGGAGGTGACCGCCCCCGGGTCCCGACTGCAGTTCGTCGAGTACGTCACCGATCGCCGGGGAGGTGAGATCGGCCCAGCCGATGACCGCGCCGACGAGCGGATCCGCGTCGGCGAGGGCGAGGAGTTCGCGCGTCTCGGGCAGGGAGGTGACGCACTGGACGACCACCGTCGCCGTCAGCCGCCGTCCGGCGATGGGCCGGGTCGCGGTCGCGCGCAGGTCGTCGAGGCCGAAGGTGCGGCGGATGGGCTCGTGTCCGGCTTCGGCCAGCCAGGACTGGGGGCGGCGGTCGAGGTTCCACACGTGGTGGTGGGCGTCGACCAGGGGCGCTGCGTCAGACACGGGCGGACCAGACGGGGCCGTCGGGGTAGGCGTATTCCTTGAGGGACTGGGAGTGCATCTCGGCGCTGAGGCCGGGCAGGGCGGGGGCGAGGTAGTGGCCGCCGGTGACGCGGACCGGGTCCACGAAGTGCTCGTGCAGGTGGTCGACGTACTCGATGACCCGGTCCTGGAGCGTCGCGGAGACGGCGACGTAGTCGAACATCGACAGGTGCTGGACCATCTCGCACAGGCCGACCCCGCCGGCGTGCGGGCAGACCGGCACGCCGAACTTCGCGGCGAGCAGCAGGATCGCGATGTTCTCGTTGACCCCGCCGACCCGCGCCGAGTCGATCTGCACGATGTCCACCGCGCCCGCCTGGAGGAGCTGCTTGAAGACGACGCGGTTGGCGATGTGCTCACCGGTGGCGACCTTGATGGGACTGACGGCCTCGCGGACGGCGGCGTGGCCGAGGATGTCGTCGGGGGAGGTGGGCTCCTCGATCCAGTAGGGGTCGTAGGGAGCCAGTTCGCGTATCCAGTCGATGGCGGGGCCGACGTCCCATCTCTGGTTGGCGTCGACGGCGATACGGACGCCGTCACCGACCGCGTCACGGGCGGTGCGCATGCGCCGGACGTCGTCCTCCAGGGACGCGCCGACCTTCAGCTTGATCTGGGTGAAGCCGTCTGCGACTGCCTCGCGGGCCAGGCGGGCCAGCTTCTCGTCGGAGTAGCCGAGCCAGCCGGGCGTGGTGGTGTAGGCCGGGTAGCCGTGTTCGAGCAGCTGGGCGATGCGTTCCCGGCGGCCCGGTTCGGCGCGGCGCAGGATGTCCAGAGCCTCCGCGGGGGTGAGGGCGTCGGAAAGCCAGCGGAAGTCGACCTGGGCGACCAGCTCCTGGGGTGACATCTCGCCGAGGAACAGCCAGACAGGCTTGCCCGCCCGCTTGGCCGCGAGGTCCCAGGCGGCGTTGACGACCGCTCCGGTCGCCATGTGGATGGCGCCCTTCTCCGGTCCCAGCCACCGCAGTTGGGGATCGTGGACCAGGGAGCGGGAGAACGCTCCGAGGTCGGAGCAGACCTCCTCCACCGACAGCCCCACGACGTGCGGGGCGAGGGCCGCGATGGCGGCGGCCTGCACGTCGTTGCCGCGTCCGGTGGTGAAGGCCAGGGCGTGGCCCTCCAGTCCGTCCCCGGCGTCGGTGTGCAGGACGACGTAGGCGGCCGAGTAGTCGGGTTCGGGGTTCATCGCGTCCGACCCGTCCAGGTCCTCGGACGTCGGAAACCGTACGTCGAGAACGTCCAGGGCGGTGATGCGGGCGGAGGCGGACACAACGGAGGACATGGCAACTCCTGTGTTGGCAGGGGGAGTAGGGCCCTGCGACGAGATAAGAGGCGGCGTGCCGGCGGTCACGGCCGCCCGGTCAGTCCTGGACCTTGCCGCCGGTGACACGCGAGATCATGAGCGCGACCAGGATGATCAGGCCGTTCAGTGCGCCGATCCACTGGGCGGGGACACCGGCCAGCGTGAGCACGTTCTGGATCATGAAGAGCAGCAGGATGCCGCTGAACGCGCCGAACATGGTGCCCTTGCCGCCGTTGAGGCTGATCCCGCCGATGACGGCGGCGGCGAAGACGGTGAAGATGTAGCCGTTGCCCTGCGCGGAGGCGACCGAGGCCAGGCGCCCGGACAGCAGCAGCCCGGCGAGGGCGGCGAGGACGCTGCCGGTGACGATGACGATCCACAGCACCCGGTCGGTACGGATGCCGGCGGCCTTCGCGGCGTCGACATTGCCGCCGATGGCGTAGAGCGAGCGGCCGAAGCTGGTCCAGCCGAGGACCACGATGGCCACGGCGAACAGCACCAGGCAGACCCAGATGGACGCGGGCATCCCGAACCACTGGGCGCTGCCCAGGTACAGCATCGACTGCGGCAACTGGAAGAAGGTCTGGCCACCGGAGATGCCGGTCAGTACACCGCGCAGCACGATCAGCATGCCGAGCGTGACGATGAACCCGTTGAGCCCGAAGCGGATGATCAGCAGGGAGTTGACCACGCCGACCAGCGCGCCGACGGCGAGGGTGACGGGGATGGCCCAGCCGCCGGGGAGGAGCCCCAGTCCGTGTCCCGCGCCGGTCGGTACCACGAGCCACGCCGCGACGCCGGGCGCGAGCCCCATGGTGGACTCGAGCGACAGGTCCATCTTCTTGACGATCAGGACCATCGTCTGGGCGAGGACCAGCAGAGCCATCTCGGACATGGTCTGCAGGATGTTGATCAGGTTGTCCGACTGAAGAAAGATCGGGTTGACGATCTGGCCGACGATCGCGATGACCACGATCGCGGGGATGAGCGCCAGGTCACGCATCCGGGCCAGGGGTATCCGGCCGCCGAACAGTCCGGTCCGCTCCGTGCCGGACCCGGCGGCCTCGGGCGCGTCCGCGAGGACGGTTTCGGGCATCGTCTCAGGCATGGAGGTCCACTCCTTCCATCGCGGCCACGAGGTCGTGGTCGTGCCAGCCGCGGGCGATCTCTGAGGTCACACGGCCCTGGAACATCACCAGGACCCGGTCGCACATGCGCAGGTCGTCGAGTTCGTCGGAGGCGATGAGTACGCCGGTGCCGGTGCCCGCGGTCTCCTCGACCTTGCCGAGGAGGAACTCCTTGGAGCGCACGTCCACGCCGGCGGTCGGGTTGATCAGGACCAGCAGCCGGGGGTTGTCGGCGAGGGCACGGGCCATGACGACCTTCTGCTGGTTGCCGCCGGACAGCGCGGAGACGGGCAGCTCGGGACCGGGGGTTTTGATCGCCAGGTTGTCGATCATCGCCTCGGCGAGCCGGTCGCGTCGGCCGCGGCTGAGGAAGCCGCTGCTGCCGAGCCGGTGGGGCACGGACAGTGTGGTGTTGTCCGCGATCGACATGCCGGGGACCAGGCCCTGGTGGTGCCGGTCCTGCGGGACGAATCCGGCACCGGCGGCCAGCGCGGCGGGCACGCTGCCCGGCCGGGGCCGGTTTCCGGTGATGTCCACCTCCCCGGCGTCGGCGGCCCGCAGCCCCACGACCGTCTCGGCGACCTCCGTACGACCGCTGCCCGCGGCCCCGGCCAGGCCCACGATCTCGCCGGCGCCCACCTGGAAGGTGACGTCGCCGTACGCCTCGCCGCTGAGACCGCGGACGCTCAGCGCGGCCGGGACGGCGGGGTCGAGCGTGCCGGCCCGTTCCTCCAGCCGGTCCAGGGCGGCCTCGCCGGTCATGGCGGCGACGAGCCCGGCGCGGGGCAGGTCCGCCACCGGCGCGGTCAGGATGTGGCGTGCGTCCCGGAAGACCGTCACCATGTCGCAGATCTCGTAGACCTCCTGAAGGTGGTGGCTGATGAACAGGAAGGTCACGCCTTGCTGTTGCAGGTCGCGGATGCGGTCGAAGAGGCGGTCGATCGCCGCTTTGTCGAGCTGCGCGGTCGGTTCGTCGAGGATGATGAACCGGGCGCCGAACGACAGGGCTCGGGCGATTTCGACGAACTGCCGCTGCTCCACGCTGAGATCGTCGGCAGGGGCCTGCGGGTCCACGTCCACCGACCAGGTCGCGAGCAGTTCCCGCGCCCGGCGGCGGGTGTCCCGCCAGCTGATGAGCCGGCCCCGGCCGCGGTCGTGCCGGTTCAGGAAGAGGTTCTCGGCCACCGTCAGCGTGGGGATGATCGTCGACTTCTGGTAGACGCAGGCCACGCGCTGCCGCCAGGCGTCGCGGTCGGTGCGGCGGGGCGCGGGGCTGCCGCCGAACGTCACGGTGCCCTCGTCCGGGGCCTGCAGTCCGGTGAGGACGGAGACCAGGGTCGACTTGCCGGCTCCGTTACGGCCGACGAGCGCGTGGGTCTCGCCTGGCCGGATGGTGATCCCGGCGCCGCTGAGGGCGACCGTCGGACCGAATCGTTTGACAATGCCCGTCGCCTCGACGACGGGCGGGCCCGCCTGGGCCCGCCCACCGTCCGCCGGGTCGGGCGCGGGGGTGACTGCTCGCTCCCCGTCGCTCATCTCAACCGCCTTGTGTTCGTGTGCCGTTGCGGGTCCGCGGAGCGTCAGCTGAGGTTGTTGCCCCACAGGGACTTGTCGTCGCTCCTGAGGCTGGGAAGGCCGCCGTAGGTGCCGCCGTCGGCGGTGACCAGCGGGGCGGAGAGCTGGTCCTCCAGCAGGCCGTCGCGGACCTGGACGATGGTGCTGTCGTGGTCGGTCCTGCCGGGCTTGAAGGTCTTCCCGTCGATCGCGGCCTTCAGGTAGTACAGGGCATACTTGGCGTAGAGGTCGGCCGGCTGGGAGACGGTGGCGTCGATCTTGCCGGCGGTGATGGACTGGAGCTCCTGGGGGATGCCGTCGTTGGAGACGACGAAGACGTGCTTGCTGTCCTTCGGGTCGACCAACAGGCCCTTCTGCTTGAGGACCTGGAGCGTGCCGGACAGGGCGAAGCTGGACTGCATGTAGACGCCCTTGATGTCCGGGTGGGCGGTCAGATCCGTCTGGAGCTTCTGCGCTGCGACGGCGCCGTCCCAGTTGGTCGCCTCACCGAACACCTTCACGTCCGGGTAGTTCTTCTTCATGCAGTCGTTGAACGCCTCGGTGCGGTCACGGCCGTTGATGGAGTCGAGGCCGCCCTCCAGCATCACGACCTCGCCCTTGCCGCCGAGCTTGGTGCCGAGGTACTGACACGCCTTCTCGCCGTAGGCGCGGTTGTCGGCGCGCACCACCATGAAGACCCTGCCGCTGTCGGGGCGGGTGTCCACGGTGACGACGGGGATCTTCTTGGCCTCCAGCTGCGCCAGCGTGGGTGCGATGGCGGCGGTGTCCTGCGGGGCCATCGCGAGGCCCTTGACGCCCTGACTGATGAACGTCTGCGCGTTGGCGGTGAGCTTGGCGACGTCGTTCTGCGAGTTGGTGGTCTTGAGCGAGAGCCCGAGCTTCCCGGCGTACCGCGGCGTGTACTTGATGTACGAGTTCCAGAAGTCGGTGTCCGAGCGCGGGTAGTCGACGCCGACCAGCGGCGAATCGCTCGACGACGCCGCGGAGTTGCCGCCGCCGCACGCGCTGAGCAGCGCCAGTGCGGACAGGGCGGAGGCGGTGGAGCAGAGGGCGGTTCTGAGTCTCATCGGTACGTCCTCGCGCTGGTCCCGTAGCGGGAGATGTTTCGTCAGAGCGACATCTGTGCGTCGCCGCATCGGAGAGATGGGATGTATGTATAGGCGGGCCCTCAGGGGGTTGTCTAGCCCCTGGGTCAACTCACCAAGGAATTAGCAGTTCAGGACTCTTCCGTGGGTCGATGGAAGTGGACCGTAGATCGAATCCATCCCATCAATCGTGCTCGCTCTGTGAGGTGAATGAGCCGGTGATGGCCAGCAGACATGCCATGTCTAGGAGGATGCGATCTACTGTAAAAGCCAAAAAAAGTGACATACCGCTGAGCTATGCCCAGCTTTCATCCCTGCACGCCCGTTGACATTCGGGTGACGCATGGTCGACCTTCATGCGTAACAACCGGCGCCCCAGACACGGAGAGTCGCGCCGCCCGTCTTCCCCTGCCCCTTCCGCATCAGGGATGTCTCATGTCGAGTTCGATCAACAGGCGTCACTTCCTGGCCGGAGCAACCTTCGTGGCCGCCGGGGCCGTCTCCGGCGGCGTGTTCGGCGCAGGCGCCGCGCAGGCGGCACCGAGCACCTACACGCCCGACTGGGCGTCGGTGGACCAGCATCCGCCGGCCCCGGAGTGGTTCCAGGACGCCAAGTTCGGCATCTACTTCCACTGGGGCGCCTTCAGTGTTCCCGCCTACGACAGCGAGTGGTACCCGCGCAACCTGTACCAAAGCGGAAGTAACGCCAACAAGCACCACATCGCGACCTACGGGCAGCCCTCGGCGTGGCCGTTCCACAATTTCGTCAACGGTGCGAAGGACCTGGCGGGCAACACGGTCAAGTTCGCGCCGAAACTGAAGTCGGCGGGTGGGAAATTCGACCCCGACGAGTGGGCGCAGCTGTTCGTCGACGCCGGTGCGAAGTTCGCCGGCCCGGTCGCCGAACACCACGACGGCTTCTCCATGTGGGACAGCCAGGTCAACGAGTGGAACTCGGTGGACAAGGGCCCGGGGCTCAACCTGCTGCGGCTCTTCACCACGGCGATCCGCGCCAGGAACCTCAAGCTCCTGGTGGCCATGCACCACGCGTTCCACTACAACGGCTACTACGAGTACGCCCCGGCGCAGACGGACAGCAGCCTCAAGAAGCTCTACGGGCAGCTGGGCTCGGCGGCGGAGAACCAGCTCTGGTACGACAAGCTCAAGGAGGTCATCGACCGGGCCCAACCCGACATCCTCTGGCAGGACTTCAAGCTGGACGCCGTCGACGAGACCCAGCGGCTGAACTTCCTGGCGTACTACTTCAACCAGGCCAACAGCTGGGGCCGGGAGGTCGTCGCCACCTACAAGGACGGCTTCAACGGCAAGGGAGAGATGTTCGACTACGAGCGCGGCGGCCCGGCCGACCTCACCTCCCCGTACTGGCTCACCGACGACAGCATCTCCAGCAGCAGCTGGTGCTACACCCAGGGCATCGGCTACTACGACATCCGGCAGATGCTGCATTCGTTCCTCGACCGGATCAGCAAGAACGGCAACATGCTGCTGAACATCGCGCCGATGGCCGACGGCACGATCCCGCAGGCGCAGAAGGACATCCTGCTCGGCATCGGGGACTACCTGAAGCGCTTCGGTGAGTCGGTGTACGCAACCCGTGCCTGGACCACCTACGGCGAGGGACCGACCAAGATGGGCGGCGGCTCCTTCACCAGCCCGACGGCCGGCACCGCGCAGGACATCCGCTTCACCCGCAACAAGGAGAACAACGTCCTGTACGCCACCGTCCTCGGCTGGCCCGGCGGTTCGGTGACGATCAAGACCCTCGGCTCGGACGGGATCGACCTCTCGTCGCTGACCTCGGTGAAGCTGCTCGACTCGACCGCCGGCAGCTACATCAACCTGGCGACGCCGACGCAGAGCTCCTCCGGTCTGACGGTGACCCTGCCGTCCTCGGCGCCGTTCAGCGCCAACGCGTACGTCCTGAAGCTCGCCTTCTCCGGACAGATACCGGCCCAGCGGCCGCTGTCCGGTGCCGTGGGCTTCCCGGACGTCAACTACTCCGGCACCGGTGCCGTGCTCGCCCTCGGCGACCACACCGCGAGCGCGCTGAGGTCGGCCGGACTGGGCCCCCGTACCCTCTCCTCCCTCCGGCTGGCCCCGGGCTTCCAGGTGATCGGCTACTCCGGCGACGACTTCTCCGGCACCTCCTGGACCCTCACCGCCGACAACCCCGACCTGCGGGTCACCGGCGACAACGACGCGATCACGTCGCTGAAGGTCCAGTTCAACCCGTCGAAGTACTTCCGCCTCACCAACGTCACCGACGGCCTGGCCCTGGACGGTGGCGGCAACGTCGCCTCGGGCTCCGACCTCAAGCAGTGGACCTGGGACGGCAGTTCCAACCTGCAGTGGCAGGCGGTGGAGGTCGGAGGCGGCTACTACAAGCTGGTCAACCGCACCAACGGCATGGTCGCCGACGGCTGGGGCGCCACGACCGACGGCTCCACGGCCCGGCAGGCCGCCTGGAACGGCGGCAACAACCAGCAATGGACGATCACCCACCGGGGCGCCGGCCGCCACTCGATAGCCAACCGCACCACCGGCCTCGTCCTCGACGGCGGCGGCAACGTCGCCTCGGGCTCCGTCACCAAGCAGTGGACCTACGACAGCAGTACCAACCTGCTGTGGACCTGCACGGCACTGTGACCGGTGGCGAAAGGTGACGGTGGCCTCGGCCGCGCGCCTCTCGCGCGCTCCGGGGCCGCCGGACAGGCCGGCTCGACCGCCCGCCACGACCAGCGAGCCGGCGAACCGTCAGGGTCACAGCAACGGCCCCGTGTCGTGTCACCCCTCCTCGGTCGGCAGGGCGCGGTACGGGTGCCCTGTCAGCGCCCTGGCCCTGCGGTACGCCCGCCAACCCCTGGTCCTGAGCCCCTCGGGGAACGGGGCCACGGGGGCGCCCTCACCCCGGGCCCAGAGTTCGAAGCGTTCGCGGCTGGTGTCGGCCCGCACCATGAGGCGGGCGAACCTCAGCGGGTCGTCGCGGTTCGAACTCAGCGCCGACGCCGAGCGGATGGCGGCGGCCGAGGTCCAGCCGGCCTCCCACACCAGCGTGCGGACGGCGCGGCTGGAGTAGCCGTGCGGGTAGGCGAACGGCTCGACGGGATGACCCAAGGCGTCCTCGATCTCCCGCTTGCAGCCGCCGACCTCCTCCCGCACCGAGCTCCGGGGCAGCGTGTCCAGCTGAGGGTGGGTCCTGCTGTGTCCGCCGATCTCGAACCCGGCCGTGTCCAGTTCCCTGAGCTGGGCCCAGCTCAGCATGGTGGCGGACGGGAACAGGCCGCAGCCGGAGAGCGAGGTCGAGGTGCGCATACCCCCGGTGGTGACGTACAGGGTGGCCGGGAGTCCCCGCCCGGCGAGCAGCGGGGCCACCGTGGATGCGAAGTCCGCGTATCCGTCGTCGAAGGTCAGCACCGCGGACCGGGGCGGCAGCGGGGGGCCGCCGAGCAGGGTCGTGACCAGCTCGCGCAGTGGGACGACGCTCAGGCCACTGTCGGCGATCATGTTGAGGTGCCGCACGAACGTGCGGGGGCTCACCGTGTACGGGGCGAGCCATCGTGGCGGGTCGTTCGACACGGAGTGGTAGAGGAAGACGGGTACGGCCGTCATGAGTCGGACCCCACCCAAGGGTGTGCCGGCGTCCGCGGCTGCCGGACGAGGCGCGGGGAATCCAGCGGCCGTATCCATCCGACGAGGTAGCCGGTGGCGGTGGCGCACACGCCCGCGGACAGCGCCCCGGCCGTGCGCAGTGCGCCGGGACTGCCGATGCGGCCCAGGGTTCGGGCGAGGGCCCGGGGGACGGTCGACCGCAGGTACGCGCGCTCGCTGGCCAGCGCCGGTCCGCTGCCGCAGCGTCGCGCCACGAGCGCCTTCGACAGCCCCTCCACGTAGCAGCGGTAACGGAAGTACGCCCAGCGGGTACGGGACTCGGGGACGCGGTGGTGTATCTCGGCGGCGGGTTCGTACAGCAGCACGGCCTGTGGGTCGCGGGCTGCGATGCGCAGACACAGGTCTGTCTCGTCGCAGCTGGCCACGGGGCGGGTGCCGACGCGTCCCAGGGCGTCGAGGAACCCGCCGACGGCGAGCAACCGCGTTCTGCGGAAGGACATGTTGGCACCGATGAAGTTGCGCACGGGGGCGGCTTGTTCGGGCTGCCCCCGGTAGGAGCAGCCCACCACCCAGTCGAACTCCGGCGGGAACCACACCGGCCGCCCGGTCGTCCACCACGGCCGGACGAGCCCTCCGACGCCCATGACCCGGGGGTCGGCGTAGGGCGCGAGCAGACGGCCGGTCCAACCCGGTCGCGCGGTCGCGTCGTCGTCGAGGAAGGCCACCACTTCGCCGTGTGAGACCGCCACCCCGGTGTTACGCCCCCCGGACAGTCCGCGCCGCTCCTGGTTGGGCACCACCCGGACGCCGGTCAGGTCCTGCTCGGCCCGCGCCTGGAGTGCCTGGTTGTGGTCGATGACCAGGACGATCTCGTCCGCGGGCGGGTCCTGGTCCAGCACCGACCTGATCGCGGCCCGCAGGTCCTCCCATCGGTCGAGGGTGTAGGCGCAGATGACGACCGACAGGGTGGGAGTGGGCGCTGCGTAGTTCATGGTGGCCTCTCGAGTACCGGAACGAGCCGGCGAGGCGGGGGAACGGCTGGGCGGGCCCCGTCCCACGTGCCCGGCTGACCCCGCCGGGCCCGGTCATCGGCGTGCGCGGTCGTGGGTCAGACGTCCGCGGAGATAGCCGTAGGGTCCGTAGGCGGTCCCGCGCGCTTCCACGAGGGCCAGGCGCGCCGACCACCCGGCCTCGGGGTCGGCGCTTCTGTCGCGGGAGCGGGCCGCCATGTGGCGGATGCCGCCCGGGAGGCGGCGCAGCAGGGCGGGGAGCATGCGGGGGTGGGTCACCACGGCCGCGGTGAGATAGGCGCCGAGCCCTGCGCCGTAGCCGAACGCCTGCGCGGCCACCGCGTCCGGCGTCCGGCGGTGACGGTGCCAGACGAGGGCGCTCGGTTGGTAGGCGAGGGTGTGACCGGTGGCGAGGACCTCGAAGAAGGCGAGGAGGTCGTCGCCGCCCCGAGCCGGGGTGCCGGCGCCGGTCGCGGTGTCGAAGCCGCCGAGTGAGCGCAGTACGGCGGTGCGGAAGGCCATGTTGGCGCCGGAACCGAAGCGCCCGGCGGTGAAGGGGAACAACGGGTCCGGCGGCGGGTCGGACAGCGACCAGGCACACGACGTGTATCCCTTGCCGAAGCCCCCCTGGCGAGCGAGCGCCGTCTGGGCCGGTGTCTCCAGCTCCGCGGGCACGATGAGTCCGGTGACGCAGCCGATGCTCGCGCTCTGCGCGAACGTCTCGGCCAGCACGGACAGCCACTGCGGGTCTACGAGGGTGTCGTCGTCGGTGAACGCGACGACGGCTCCGCGGGCCTGGGCCAGTCCCCGGTTGTGGGCCCGGGCCAGCCCGGCGACGGGTTCGCGTACGTACCGCACCCGCTGCCGGAACGTCTCGCGCACCAGGAATCGGGCCGCGTCGTCGGCCGGTGCGTTGTCGACGACGATGACCTCGAACGCGGGGTACGGCGACCGTAGGAGCGAGGACAGGCAGCGGCGCAGCAGTTCCGGACGGTCGTGGGTTGCCACGATCACGCTGATGGCGGGGGCCTGGCGCAGGGTGCGCCGGCGGCGGGCCTGGCAGGGCCACTCGTCGCGGTCGCCGTCCTGTGCGGCGGCCTCGTCGGTCGCGAGGTGCCGGGCGATGGTGCCGGCCAGGGACCGGCGGGCGGCGAGTTCCACGGCTCGCCACAGATCTTCGGGGCCGGAGGCCGCCGTGGCGCTGACCATGCCCAGCGGCACACCGTGCAGACGTACCAGGACTCGCACCCGTCCCTCCGGCGGGACCGGTTCCGCGGCGGCCGGGGCCCGGAAGTCTCCTGGACGGGCCAGGTCCACGTCGAGGACCTGGACCGGGGTCCAGGAGAGTGCGGGGCTGAGGGTCGCCGAGCTCATCGGGCACCCGGCTCCGGGCCGGGGGAGAAGTGCGGGCCGGTCCGTTCCGAGAGCAGGGTGCGCAGGACCCGGCGTCCGTCGGAGATGGCGTGGAGGTTGGAGCGGCCGCTGCGGCGGGGCAGTTCGAGGCTGGGGACCTCGGCGATGCGCAGTCCGCAGCGCAGGGCGTGCACGACCATCTCGGTCTCGATCTCGAAGCCGGAGGCGTGCAGGTCCAGTTGGTCGAGGAAGCTTCGCCGGAAGGCGCAGAAGCCGTAGCAGAGATCGGTCAGGGACGCGTGGTAGAGCCGGTTGGCGGTGGCCACCAGCAGGCGGTTTCCCATCCGCCGGAAGCGGGTGATGTCCAGGGAGCCGCCGCCCTGTACGAACCTCGAGCCTTTGACGAAGTCGTAGCCGTGGTCCAGGAAGTGCAGGTAGTGCGGGATCTCGGCCGGTGACATGCTGCCGTCGGCGTCCATCATGACGATGTAGTCCCCGGTCGCGGCGAGGAAGCCGGTGCGCAGGGCGTTGCCCTTGCCGGGACCGCTCTGCCGGACGTTGCGCACGCTCGGCAGGCAGAGCACGGCCATGGACACGGTCGCGTCACGGGAGTCACCGTCGACGAGGATCACCTCGTCCACGCAGTCGGGGATCTGCTCGAAGACCCAGGGGATGTTCCGTGCTTCGTTGCGGGCCGGCACGATCAGGCTCACGGTGGTGGGGGGAGCGCCGGTGTCGTGTCGTGTCCCGTTTCGCCGGTCGGTGTCGATCTCGTGGGGGGTCAGTGGGTCCCTGTTCATGGGCACAGCCTCTGTAACGGCATATGTTTACGGCATATACATACAGATTCAACCGTTTTGTGCACGGGGTCAAGGCGCGGGGAGGTACTTTCCTGAGGGAGACGTGGCCGGCTCGTCGCTCAGTGCGGAGGTCGCGTCTGCCATACCCGCACCCAGTCCACGGCCATCCGCGCCGAATCCACCGAACGCGGCGGAGACCGCGGGACCCCGACGGCGAGGGTGAGCAGAAGTTCCATGGGGACCTGCGGAACGCGCTGCGCCCCGGTCACCCGGAACCGCTTGACGCCGTCCACGTACCAGGTCAGCGCGTCCGGCTTCCAGAGGAGGCCGAACACATGGTGTCCGGCGGGGAAGTCGAGCGGACCGAAGCCGCCCGCCTCCAGCTGGTCGGAGCCGGCGCGGTCACGCCAGTGCGCGTACATCCTGACGCGTTGCGTGGTGCCCCGGAACTCCATGATGTCCACTTCGGGGGGCGTGTACCGGGAGGCGGGCATCAGCCAGAAGTCCGTGAACATGCCCGCCTGCGGGGGGACGCGGACGGACGCCTCGAAGTAGCCGTAGGTGAAGGTGCGCCGGGGGTGGGCGTCCCAGTGATCCCTGCCGGTGGAGATCATGCCGGAGACCCAGGGGTAGGTCTTGCCGTCGCTGCCCCGCGCGGGCCGCCGCTCGGCGTTGAGTGTCACATCGCCGTCCCGTACCGAGACCTGGCCGGGGAGGTACCACTGCTGCTCGTTGTTGCCGCTGTTGGTGCATCCTCCCTCGTTCCAGTCGTAGCAGGTGGTCCAGCGTCCGGCGTCCAGACGCGAACCGCGGAAGTCGTCGTGGAAGACCAGGCGCCAGTCGCCCGGTGCGGGCGGTCCGGGCTCCTGCGTGCCGCTGCGGACGCAGGACGCCGTCAGCACCAGCGCGATGGCGGCCAGCACCCGCCCCGCACGCCTGGCAAGCACCGCTACCACCGGTCCCCGGCCGTCGTTCGCGCCGGCTGACGCAGGGCCGAAGTTCCTTCGGCGCCGATCGGAACCCGCGTCAGGATCATCGCGGCGACCCGGCCGTATCTGCCGGCCCCTGCGGCTGCCGCCCAGCGTTCGGGCGCTCTCCGTCGGGCCTCGGCGCGAGCGCCAGCACGGAGGTCGCGGCTGCGAGGATCAGCACGGCACCGACGAAGGTGAAGGCTCCGGCCAGGAACAGGACCTCTGTCACGAGGACCGCCAGGGTCAGGCTGAGCACCAGGGTCAGCACGCAGGACTCCAGTACGGCGACCCGGTCCGGGTCGCGCACCGCTCCGGGCGGCCGGACCCATCGCAGGGCCGCCAGCCCGGGGCAGGCGACCAGGAAGACGGTGACCACGACCACGCGCGGGAACATGGCCGGCGGCAGCGCGGTGAACGCCGCGGCGACCCAGCCCGACAGGGCGAGGCCCCTTCGCCGCATGCTCACCCCGGCCATCCAGCCGGACAGGGTGAGCCCCACTCGGCGGACGTTCATGACAGCTGCCTCCTCACCTGAGGGTCGTAGCGGTAGACCACCGCGTCACGGTCGCGGTAGGCGACGGTGAAGCCCGGTGTCGTGGCAAGCACCGCCTGAAGCCTGCCGATGGTCCGGGTGGGGAGCAGTCCGTTGAGACGGTTGTCGGCGAGCGCCGCCCGATTGAGGATGACGAAGGTCGGCCTGATCGTGCTGTTTCCGGTGATCTTCAGTAGAGCGGATCGCAGGTCCCCGGGCTGCTGCCGGTCCGTGATGAATTTCTGCAGGTCGATCTGGGTGCCGAGGTGCTCGTCGTAGCGCATGTCGATACCCGGACTCGATCCGCCGAGCGACACGAACTGCGACCCTGACGGTGCGGTGGCGACCGCGTACCTGGCCGCGGCCAGCTCCTGCGGAGTGAAGGAGTAGATCGCCTCCTTGCCGTAGTAGGCGAAGACCAGGCCCCCGACCATCGCCAGCAGCACGGGATACACCGCGAGGGTGCGCAGGCGTAGTCGACCGGTTTGTCCGAACAGCAGGGTGGCGACCAGGAAGGCGGCGGCAGGCAGGGCGAACAGATAGGCCCGGAAGATCATTTCACCGCCGTAGGCGTTCGCGGCGAGGAGCAGGAACGGTGAGAACGCGAGCAGGGGCAGCCCGGTCCTGCGGGTCCACGGAACGCGCAGGAGCGCGATCACGGCCAGCAGGAGGACGGCTGCGGTCAGGGACCGGTCGACCCAGGCCACGAAGACCTGCGCCGGTGGGGACGTACCGAGCCGGTGGAGCCCCGAGGTGACATTGGCGTCCGGTGTCACCAGCGCCCTCAGCATGGCGTCGATGTTCTTCGACATGTAGGGCCTGGCCACGGTGGAGTCCCATACGGCCGTGATCGCGACCGCTCCCGCCAGGACCGGCACCGTCACCTTCCGGTTGCGGCGCGGGATGGACAGGGCCGCCAGCGCGGTGATCAGCATGACCGGCGTGAGCTGGTGCGACGAGGCGACCACGGCAACGATCAGGAGTACGGCGATCAGCCGCCCCCGCGGCCAGCCTCGTTCGTCCGGCTTCGGATGTGGCAGCGCGGACGTGGGCAACTGCCGCAGAACCAGGGCGATCACGGTCACGCACAGCAGGAAGGCGAAGGCCTGGGGGGCGAAGTAGTCCTGTCCCACCCAGGAACACGTGTAGTAGATCCACACGCCTCCCCAGATCAGCCGGCGATCGCGGGTGACACTTCGGTAGAGCAGAAGCAGCGGACCGAGCAGCGCCACGTTGAAGAAGGGCTGCGCCCACTGCGCGTAGCCGAGGCTGGAGTGGAGACCGGTGGCACGCAGGAACAGGACGTTGAGCTGGAAGAAGCCCGGCCACTGGTTGTAGATGTCGAACCCGGTCGGGTTCGGGACGTCGCCGTTGTGCCGCAGCATCGCGTCCACGACCGCCACGTGCTTCCAGGCCCAGGAATAGCGCAGCTCCGGATACAGCAGCGAGGGGGTGGCGTGGATCATGCCGATCAGTGCCAGCACGTGGGCCGCCGGCCAGCCGTTGCCGGTCCGACTGTCGCCGAGTGACAGACGGAAGCCGAGGGTGAGCAGCCCCAGGGCGACCCAGAACAGCACGGGAAGCACCTGCAACAGCCCCAGGTCGCCCATGCCGCGGAGATTCACCTGGCGCAACGCCAGCAGCCACAGGGCGATCGCCGCCGGCAGTATCAGGTGGATCGCCCGCCCGCCGGGAAGCAGCCCGCCCGCGACGCCCCTGCGCGACGTGGCCGTTCTGGGCAGCAGGGAGGCCATGGCCCTGGAGCGCGCAGGATCCCCTGTCACCGTCACGCGATCGCCCATCGGGCTGCCTCCTCACGTACCGACGCGGGCCCGGGTGGAGACCGCCGCACCCCTCTTCGGCACCAGTCAGCGATCCAACTCCAGCAAAGGCATGTGATATCCGGTTTGTTCAACATTAGGCGATCTGGGATGTTCTCCACTCGTCGGGCTCCGCGCGGAACCAGGGGTGTGCGGTTGCCGGGGCGAGTCGGGGCGCCGCGGACAAGACCGACGTGTGAGCCGCGCGACAGCTCATCCCCGCACATCAACCCGGCTCCGCGGCCCGGGCAGCCAGCTCTCCCTGCGCCACCACAGCGCGCCCGCGACGGCGGTCTGCGCGACGAGCCACGCGGCGCCCACTCCGGCGATACCCATGACGCCCAGCAGGACGTACGACAAAACGGTGGCCAGCGTGCACACCGCGGCCAGGATGCCCACCAGCAGACGCAGCCGGCGCTGGGCCCGGCAGATGCTGACGGCGGCGACCACCACCAGATTCGGCAGGGCGGACAGCGCGGTGAGCCGCAGCAGATCGGCGCCGTGCTCGGCGTATTGGGGACCGAAGAGCCGCAGGATCAGCGGCGCCGCTGCGCACAGTGCGGCCACACCGCAGACCAGCAGCACACCGGTGTGTCTGAGCACCAGCCTGCAGTGGGCGGCCAACTGGGAGGGGTCGTGGGCCGCCTCGACGATGAGGGAGGCGCCCATGTTGGTGTTCAGCTGGTAGAGCGAGAAGGCGACCAGCCAGGCGAGCGAGAAGTAGGCGGCCTGATCAGGTCCGAGACGGTTGAGGACGATGATCGGCAGGGACGCGGTGGCGGCCAGCCAGAACAGCGCCGCCGTCCAGTCGGCGACGAGGTAGCGCCCGGTGGGCCCGCTGCTGTCCGCGCGGTCGTCGCGCACGGGTTCCCCGCGCCGGGGCAGGAACCGGGCGAACAGCAGGAAGTTGGCCAGCGCGATGGCGACGACGACCGCGAGGGCCCAGGACCACAGGATGCCGGTGGCGGTGAGGAAGGCGAGTGCCACCACGAGCCCGATCTTCACCAGCGCGAAAACGACGTTCTCCAGCACCACCCAGCCCGGCCTGCGCAAACCCGTCAGCACGCCGTCCTGCAGCACGAAGACCGCATAGCCGGCGGTCGCCACGACGAACCCGCAGGCGACCACCGGATGGCGAAGGAACAGCAGGCCCGGCGACAGGGCCGGGATCAGGAGCACGAAGCCTCCGGCGAGGACGGCGGTCGTCACGCACGCGGTCAGGTAGGCCGTGGCGACCAGCCGGCGGCTCCTGTGCCCGGCGCCCGGAGTGAACCGGATCAACATGTTGGTCATGTTGAGCTGCCCCGCTCCGGCGAGCAGCATCATCGCCGCGACCGCCGAGTAGTTCCGGCCGACGGTGTCGTCACTGTAGGCGTGGGCGGCCAGTGCCCAGTACAGGGCGCCGAGGGCGGAGGTGAGCATCGAGCTGAACGTCAGCACGTGGCCGTTGCGCAGCACCGTCTCCAGCGACCACAGCTCCACGGACCGCACCCGGGCGGGCGCGGTGCCCGTGCCCCGCTTCAGCAGGCGGGAGACGAGCGCGGACATCACGGTGACCGCCTCGCACGGAGCCGCCCCGCCTGACGTCCGGGTGCGGCGGCCGGCCACCCGGCCGCCGGCGCGGAGCCGGGTCGGGTCACAGCCGTACGGGCTCTCGCGAGGCGGGCCAGCCGGACGGGCATTCCGGCACGGCCGGCCTCGGGCACGGCCAGCAGGGCCGTCAGGGCCGCGTCGGCGGGTGACAGCGTCGGCGCGCGGCACAGCGGGCAGTGGCCCGGCGCGTGTCCGAGCAGCCGCGCCACCGCGTCGGCCAGCCCGGCCTGGTAGGGCCGCCGCAGCACCGTGACTCCCGCCGCCGCCCGCACCTCGGGGGCGGCGTTGCCCGGGGCGAAGCCGGTGCGGGCCCACCGCAGCAGCGGGATGTCGGGGGCGCTGTCACCGACGGCCAGCACGGGGCGGGCTCCCGCCGGGGCGCCCAGCAGGCCGAGCAGTGCCGCGAAGCCGGTCGCCTTGTCGACACCGACCGGAACGAAGTCGGTCTGCGTCTCGCCCTGCACCACGACGAACCCGGCGGCCTGCGGACTGCCCGCCAGCTCCCGCACGGTCCGGGAGTCGAGTGCCGCACGGTCCGCGCCCCATCCCCTGGACGCTCGCACGCAGTAGCGGAACTGGGGGTCGACGCACACGGACGGCACCCCGGACAGCACCCGCACCAGCGCCGGGCGAACGGGGCCGGTCACGAGCGGGACGCACCGGTCGCGATCGGCGTCGTACACCACAGCGCCGTACTCGGCGACCCCGCCGCGCAGCCCGTACGCCCGGCAGCGGTCGCGCACCTCCGGTACGGAACGCCCGGTGGCCGGCAGCACCTGGTAACCGTGCGCGCGCAGCCCGCGCAGGGCCAGCATCCCGGCCGGAGAGGAGGCGGGGGAGCCGGCCAGGTCCGATTCCAGGACGCCGTCCACGTCCAGCGCACACCATCGCCCCGGTGACTGTGCGGCCGGGTCCGTGTCCCCGGTGGCTCCGAGGCCGTCCAGGTAGAGCCCGGCGAGGTACTCCTGGAAGGCCCGCGAACGAGCCCGTCCGGCCTCGGCCTCCCCCGGTTCGGCGGACGCCCCCGAGTGGGCGAGACGCTCGGCGTTCCACCCGTGGGCCGCCCGGTACACACACCACCGTGCGGCGGACACCCGGATGCCGGTGAGGCGCTCGTAGTCGGCCAGCAGACGGTCCGTGTGCTCCGGCTGACTCTGAGCGGCGCCCGCGAGGTCGAAGGCCGCGTCGTACGCGGCCAGGTCCAGGTGGCTGAAGTGCCCTTCGTCGAAGTCGGCCTTGGTCCAGCCGTCCGGGCCGGGCCACCAGCGGCCGCGCGTCATCTCCCCGTCCACCAGCGATGCGGACGGGGTGTGCAGCAGGTCGCGGAGCAGCGGATCGATCAGCAGCGCCCGCAGTGGGGTCGCCAGCCGGCCGCACCGGCCGGCGAACAGCCGCGCCGCGATCTCCCAGATGGGCTGACGTCCCGTCAGCAGCGGTCCGCGATCGGCCGGCAGCGGCGTCCGTGAGCGGCGCTGCACGACGTAGCGGACGACGTCGTCGACGGGGATCTGTCGGGTGGGCGCGAGGTCCGGCAGCAGATCCGGTTCCCCGGGGCGGCGCTCCCTCAGGAGCACTCCGTCGTGGAATCCCTGGAGGGGAGGCACAAGACCGTCGAGTACGTCGGCCACGGCCAGGGCATGGCGTCCGAAGTAGCCGGTCCCCGCGCCCTGCGCGACCAGCCGCACGTCCCTGTCGCCGGCGCCGGAGCGCACCCGGGCCGTCAGGGGCACCTCGAGGCGCGACCAGCGAGACGGCAGGCCCGGCTCGTCCGCCGACACGGTGAGCACCACCTGGTCCGGCAGCAGTGCCGCCAGCGTGCGGCGCAGCTCCCCGGCCCGCAGGCGCTCACGGATGTGCCAGTCCTGCGGCGGCAGTACGACCAGGGGAAAGCCGGGCTTGAGCGGGGGAAGGGGCCGGTCACCGAAGGCGGCGGTGAGCAGGACCACCCGTTCGGTGGGGAAACCGGCCCGCACCAGCCCCCGAGCCACTCCGACCAGGCTGCCGCCGGTGATCGGGGGATCGTCGATCAGCAGCGCCAGCGCGTTCTCCCGCGCGGCGGAGCGCAGCTCGACTGTGTCCGCGCGGAAGGCGGGGCCCGCGGGCCGCGTCGTACGGACCTGGACACGGACGTATCCCTCGGCGCGCAGGGCGGCTCCGGCCAACGGGGCCAGGTAGGCGCCCGACGTACGCACTCCGATCACCATAAGGGCGCGGTCGCGGTCGGGGTAGCGGCGGGTGAAGCGGGTGACGAGCTCGGCGACGTCCCGGGGGTGCTGGTCGAAGCTGCGGAAGCAGGACGGTGCCCGCAGGACACAGCCGTCGAGCAGGACCATGAGGGGCCTGGGAACCTCGGCACCCAGCCGCTCCAGCAGTGTGGCTGCCCGTGCGCCGTACCCGCCCCGATCGGTGTCACCGCCGGGGAGTCGTGCCGTGACCTCGTCCGCCAGGGCGTCCGTGAGCTGCCGCACCGGCGACAGCCAGGCCCTCAGGCTGCGGGTGGCGGACGTCAGCCCGGACGCGGTCACGGTGCCGTTCAACGCGTGCCTCAGCACAGCGCCCGCACCCGTGCCGTCGAGATGCGCCACGGCCCGGCTGAGCAGCCAGGACGTGCCGGTCAGGCAGTCCTCGCCGACCTGCACGATGCCCGCCGCGTAGAGGAACGCGTCCAGCGGGTCGCCGCGGCCGGCGGCATCGAGCAGCCCGCGGTGCAGTTCCGGCACGTCGGCGTGGAGGTCGCGCACCACCGGCCGGTGAAGGGCATCAAGGGGACTGCTGCCCGGAATGAGGACCACTCCACTCCTCTCCTTGCCGTTCGCTCCTCCCATCGCCACGGGACGGGCCCGACGCGAACGGCCCTCGCGCGTTCCGGCCCCGCCCGGTGGGCGGGGAACGTCAGACGTCCTGGAATCGGATCACGCGTTTGACTGCTGTCCGCAGCCCGTGCTCGAACCTGGACACGGGGATGCGTTCACGGAAGTAGCGGGGGGACGAGCAGGCGACAGCCCCGAATCCCGACTTGAAGTGCGCCAGGGAGGACTCCGGGGTGGATTCCCCCATGTCGTAGCGCTGACAGCCTGCCTCGCAAGCCTCTTCGATCGCCAGCTGGTGCAGCAGGAAGTTGGCCCGGACCGGATGGGCCAGCTCCCGGTTCATGGCCCCGCGCCAGTACTTGGCCTGACCGCCCTGCCGCAGGACGGCGATCGCCGCGACGGGTTCACCGGCGTGCCAGGCCACCCAGATCGCGCACGCCTCGCCGAACCTCGCGGCCACCGCCGCGAGCCGCCGGCCGGGAAACTCCCTTCTCCTACGCCAGCGGGCCAGTAGCAGCGGCTCGTGCTGCTGCCCGGCCCAGCGCTCGATCGACTGCTCGTACAGCTGGAGGAACACGGGGACGAGCCGACCGGTGCGGTCCACCTGCACGCTCAGGTGCGCTCGTTCGGCCCGGCGCACGTCACGCCGCGCGCGGGTGCGGAAGCGTTCCTCCCATACGGTGCCGAAGCCGCCGTCGAGGCTCAGCACCTGTGTCATGTGCGGCTCCAGCCGGAAGTCCGCCGGGACGGCCCTCTCCCACGCCTCCCCACCGCCCGGCCGGACGCGGACGCCGACCCGGAGGGCGGGCCGGTGCGCCAGGTCGTCGAAGAGCACCCGGGCCTTCCGCACACCTACACCGCCCGGGGCCACCGGCCCGCCGATTCCCCAGCCGACCGGCCAGGACTCCACCGCGTCCAGCCGCTGGGGACGACTCGCCCTGCTCACGAGTGGAAGCACGACACGGCTGCCGTCCTCGAACGTGTAGAGCCGGCTGGCATCCCGGTACCGGCCCGTGACGCGGAGGCAGTCGAGCCAGGCCGGTGTCTGGGTGGCGTGCGTGTCGGCGTCCTGCGCGGCCAGCTCCCACCAGGTCTCCCGCGGTGCCGGGGTCAGCACGTGCGCGCTGCCGGCGGCGGTGTCGATCAGGAGTTCAGCGGGTGCGTTCACGACCTTCTCCTGCTGAAGGTGTGCTCCCGCAAGAAGGATGCTCACGGAGCGAAGACGCACAGACCTTCACGTTCAGATACTAAGTGTGGTAAATCGGGTGGGCATCCCAAGTGCCCGGAACCACCGGCGCGAACCCCGGACACCTGCGGCACCCGGACGCTATGGAACGGTGGCCCGCCGTGTTCACCGCCCCCACGTTCCCACCGCCCGGCCACGGAGTCCTCGCGCCGACGTCTCGTCCGCGGCCACCTCGGCCAGCACGGGCAGGACGTTCTCGCCGATCCAACGGCGGCTGCGCCCGTAGCGGGCCGACTTCGTCACGTTGCCCGCGACGTGCCACAGCCAGGTCAGCAGCGTCATCGCCATCTCGCCCTCGGCGTCCGAGACCAGCGCGCCCGCCTCGGTGAGGAGACGCTGGTCGGCCGGCGGCAGGGAGCCGCGCCGTACCGTGTCGGCGACGATCCGCCCGAACTGCCGCCCGCCGCGCTGATGCCGCTGGGTCAGGACGAAGGTGTGGCAGTCGAGCGCGGCCGGGCCGTCGGGCAGGGCACCGGCCCAGTCGATCACCCCGCACAGCGTCCCCTGCGACCCCGTCAACAGCACGTTGCCGGGGTGATAGTCGCCGTGCGTCCACGCCACCAGCAGCCTGCGGCCCTCCAGCGCGCGCACCAGGCGGTGGCGCAGCACCGTCATGGCGTCCGCGCCTCTGCCCCGGCGACACCAGTCCACTTCCGCGGCCAGGGCGGCCAACCGGGGGTCGACCCAGTCACGCATTCGCGCAGTCACATCCTCCGTCCGTCCGGTCGCCCGGTGCAGCTCACCGATGGTGGCGAGGGCCGATACCGCGACTCGGCGGGCCAGGGACGGGCAGTGCCGAAGCAGGGTGTCGCCCTCGACGCCGGGCAGAGCGCGCTCCACCACGAAGGGCAGCGGACCTTCCAGTCGGCACTGCTCCACCACGGGCAGCAGCCGCCGCCAAGCACCAATACGCTCGTCCCCCGCCAAGATCCGCACCGCGTCACATTCCCGCGTCAGCGACGTGACGGCGCGGGAGCTGCGCGGGTGCTTGACCATGACGGGCGGTACGGCGTCACCGTCCAGGCGGAACACCAGCAGGTCGGAGAACGTCCGTCGCGCACCCGCCGGATTGCCGTAGGCGACGCCGTCGACACGGAGGGACGCCGTCAGCCGACGGGCGGCCAGGACGTCGGCCGGGCGGGTCAGCAGGTTGACGGGGCGCAGCGGCAGGAGAGCGCGCAACTCAGAAGAAAGGGTCATCCGGCTCTCCTTCCGGCCGGCCGACCGTGGAATCGCCAGGCCCCCGTCCTCTCATCGTCACCGCAGGCTGCCCCGGGGGCGACTCGACAGCGCGAGGGCGGTGTGCACCGGCGTCCCGTACACCCGCACCGGCGGCCGAGTCTTCCTTGAGTTCTTCGAGCACTTCTGACGGGACGTGACGGCGGCTACGGCGCTGCGACCGCGCCGGTGTGACTGGCGGCCCGGCACGCCGGGCGGGAACTCACTGGCGGTTGACGGTCCGAGTCACACCGGCGAAGACGGTCGTGGCCAGGATCCAGCCGGCGACGACCAGGGCGTAGGACAGCGTCTGGTACCAGCCGTCCGGCGCGTAGGCGCCTTCCTGCCCGAAGGAGATCACCGGCAGCAGCAGGTCGAGCGTGAAGAACACCGGGTTGAAGTGCGGGGCCTCGGACGCGTTGAGCGGGCGCGGGTGGTGCAGGGAGTAGGCGACCGAGCCGACCGCGAGCAGCGACAGCAGCCAGCCGGCGGCGCGCAGCGGGCGGAAGCCGTAGCCGACGGTGGCGTCCTGGAGGTGGCCCCACGCCCGGCCGAACCAGGGAAGCGTGGTGCGCTGCCGCCGCTGCTTGGCGAGCTGCACGAGACGGGCGGCACGGTCGTCGCCGATGCGGCGGTAGGCGGCGGTCAGCTGCTCGTAGGTCTGCGGCACATAGCCGTCCCTGTCGCGTTCCAGCATCGGCAGGCGACGGTGGACGGGTTCGTGCACGGCCAGCGAGGTGTAGGTGAGACCGGCCAGCTGCACCTGGTCCGGCAGCGTCTCCGGTTCCAGAAACAGGACGTCCAGCTGGGCGCGGCGCAGGTTCAGACCGCCCTCCGGGGGACCGCCGCGCCGCAGCCAGAGCTCCCCGATCGTGGCGCTGCTCGCATGCAGCGCCGAGCCGCCGGGGTGGGAGAGGTGTGAGTACGACAGGTCCAGGCGGCCGGCGACCCGTGCGCCCCGCAGGCCGATCCAGCCGCGCACCTCCGCGTGCCGGATCAGCAGGTCGCCTTCCACGCCGAGCGTCTCCGCGTCGACGGCGGCGGCCCCGGGGTTGTCGAGCCGTGCCTCGTTGAGGTTCACCGACCCGGTGACGGTGGCGCCGTTGAGCCGCGTCTGCCCCCGGGTCCGCAGCCCGGGTGCCCACAGGTCGGCGCCGATCGACACCTGGTTGAGCTGGAGAGCCGGCTCCGTGGCGTCGTCCGGCGTGCAGACGTGGGCGCTCTCCATGTACAGGCTGCCGGTGATATGGGTGCCGCCGAGCCGCACGGGCCCCCGGAACCGGGAGCGCGTCATGCGCAGGACGCCGTCCACCCGCATGGCCTGCGCGGTCAGCCCGGGCAGCGCGGACTCGCTCAGGTTCAGATCGCGCAGCCGGCAGGCGTGGAAGCGAGGGGCTTCCTCGAAGTAGCTGTGCCGGAGGCGGACGGGGTGGTCGATCGTCGCGTACTGCAGGTCGAGCATGCCGGTGACGCGGGCGCCCGCCACGCGCAGCGACGCTATCTCGCCGTTCTCCTGCGGCCCGTTGAGAAGCAGACTCCGCAACACGGCTGCACGCACGGTCCGTTCGGGCCCCCACCCGCCGCCGTCCTCCGCCTCCTCGTCGGTGTCCTCGCGGAAGTCGACGTCGGCGCCGGTCGCGAACGCCCGCCACACTCGCTCCTCGGCCGGTGTCAGATCATTGATCTCCATCAGCGGGGACTCTGGCCCGGACGGGCGCCGGCTGTCAACAGGCGCTGGGATGCGGCGGGTTCGCGCCGCCGGCGAAGCCGTGCCGCTGACTGACAACCGCCAAGTGGATGGGCCTGGCGTCCTGCCCTTCCTCGGCGACATCGACCACATACCGGAGGACTGCGCCCGTACTGGCCAACCTGCAACCAGACGGTCAAGGACCTCACCGAGGCGTTCACCGCACAGGACCACGGCATCTACGACAGGACTGAGCGGATCCTCCCCGCCGTTCTGCCCACCATTCGCATGGTGCCTGCCGGCATCGGATGCCGGTCACATCGCAGGTGGCAGCGGAGAGTGCTCGGGGGAGGCTTGCATCACCTGGATCACGAAGCCCGCGAAACGCCTGGAAGCCGCTACCTGACCGGCGGCCGTGGCGGTGCGAATCCCCTGATTCGCCATGAGCATGAGAATCAGATCGTCCGGGACCAGGAAGTCAGCGCGCAGCCGACCGACTTCCTTGGCGCGCTGAGCCAGTTCGGTGACCGCCTTCACCGTGTATTCACGCCCCGCGGTGACCTCCGTCGCTCTCGGGAAGGTCGACATGAAGGCTTCGGTGAAGCCCCGGTCCCGTGCGTGGAGTTCGCAGATCTTCTCGACGACCAGACAGAGTCCGTGCCAGGGATCGGGGTCGGCACTCCCTTGGTCGACGATGGCGCGGCATGCGCGCATCTGGTCTGCGAAGGCTTCGGTGACCAGCGCCTGCTTGGTCGGGAAGCGGCGGTACAAGGTGGCAGGCCCCACCCCCGCTCGCCGCGCGATCTCTCGTATCGACACGTTGAGTCCCTTCGCGGAGAACAGCGCGCGGGCCGCGTCGAGGATGCGCGCGCGGTTGTCCGTCGCGTCGGAGCGCAGGGCGTGAGGCAATCGAGTCGTCACGACTCTCACTTTATGCAAGCGGACGGGGGCGCCCGTTAACGTCGCGGAACGGGAGGCTCCACGCCGGGGGCGGCGCCGGGACCGAGCCCGGCCGTACGGCGTGAAGCCCCTCGCCCGGGTGGTGAGACCGCCTGGCGGCGCATGGCCGCCTGCTGACCGAGAACTTGGAGACCACGTTGAAGGCAGTTTCGATCCGAGAGTTCGGGCGTCCCGAAGGCCTGGCGGTCATCGACCTCCCTGCCCCCGTTCCCGCCGCCGGAGAGGTGCTTGTCGCCATCGAGGCGATAGGCGTCGGCGGTGTCGACACCGCGATCCGAAGCGGGGTCCTGGCAGCCTACGGCTTCAAGGAGGGCCACATCCCCGGCGGTGAGGTGGCAGGCACCGTCAGTGCGGTCGGTGACGGTGTCGACGCGTCGTGGAAGGGACGGCGGGTGTGGGGATTCACCGGCACCGGCGGAGGCTACGTCGAACAAGCCGCCGTGCCGGTCACGGAGATCCTCCCTCTGCCCGGGAACCTCTCCGCCACCGACGCGGTGACGCTCGGCAGTGCCGGTGTGGTGGCCCACTTCGGACTCGGTCACGCCCGTTTCGCACCCGGGGAAACGGTCCTGATACGCGGCGCGGCCGGCAGCATCGGCATCATGGCGGTACAGCTCGCGGCCCGTGGCGGTGCCGCCGCGGTGGCAGTCACCACCTCATCGGCCGATCGCGGCCGGCGGCTGCGCAAGCTCGGCGCCACCCACGTACTTGACCGCTCCGGCGACGGAGGGGACGACGCCCCTGTCGGCTACGACGTCATCATCGACGTGGTGGCCGGCGAGCACCTGCCCTCGTTCTTCGGCCGACTCAACCCGAACGGCCGCATGGTCGTGGTGGGCGCCGTCGCGGGCCAGCCGCCGGCGGACTTCGGGACGAACATGATGGCGATGTTCCAGAGGTCGCTGTCCTTCGCCACCTTCAGCGCGGCCACCGTCACCGCAGCCGACCGGGACACCGCGCGCGCCGAGCACTTCGCCGCAGCAGGCCGCGGCGAGATCGAGGCGGTGGTGCACGAACTGCTGCCGCTGGACCAAGCCGTACTGGCACACCGGAAGATGGACGCGGGCGAGGTCTTCGGCCGCATCGTGCTGAGGCCGTAGCCCCCATCCTCTTCGACCTGGGGGAGGGGGTCGAGGGGCCGGCCGCACTGTGGGTGGCCGTTCAGAGGTGGCCGTCCAGGAACTCCCGTACGTCGGCGATGGTCATGGGCCCGGCGCCGTGCGCCACCACCTCTCCGTCTTTCAGCAGGACGTAGGAGGGGGCTCCGGAGACTCCGTAGCGCTCGGTTGTGGCCGGGCAGCGCGTCATGTCGGTGCGGACCGCGGTCAGACGGCCGGTGTACTCGTCGGCGATGCCACCCACGACGAGGTCCATCGCCCGGCAGGGTTCGACCGCCTTGGGCCATGTTCCGGTGAAGTACGCCAGGACGGGGACTTCGCTCATCTTGAGGATGAAGTCGAACTCCGCGTCTTCACGGGGTTGGTGTACACGCCTTGCCATGGAAGCTCCTGACCTTGCGTTCCGTCAATTCGTCCCCATCTTCCCCTGCGGTGGGCGGGTAGGTTCCGCAAGCGGTGTGTGGCTCCCGTCCGGTGACGGGACACAGGTCGCGGAACTCAAGCGGTACTGTCCGGGTGCGTGAGGTTCGTCCCCGTGCCCGGGTGGAACACGTGGGCCTTGCTCATGTCGACCTGCAGCTCCACGGGTTGGCCTTCGCGGGCCCGGGTTGCGGCGTCGAGGCGGGCCACGATCTGAGGGGTGGTCTCCGCGCCGGTGTCACGCAGGCCGGCGTCCGCGGCGAGTTCCTCGAGTTCGGACGTCGTCGCGGCAGCGCCCTCCGCGGTGAAGTAGACGAAGACGTCGGAGCCCAGCGACTCGAGGACCTCGACGGCGGCCGTGAACCGGGGGCGTCCTCGTTCGTGTGCCAGTGCCGCGTCCTCGAAGGCCTCCGGCCGGAGACCGACGATGACGTCGCGGGGCGCGTTCTGCCGTTGCAGCGCCTGGCGCGTACGGTCGTCGAGGGGCAGAGCGCCCAAGGGCGAGCGCAGGGTGTCGCCCTCGAGTGCGGCCGTCAGGAAGTTCATCGCGGGGGAGCCGATGAAGCCCGCGACGAAGAGGTTGCGCGGGTGGTCGTAGAGCTGAGCGGGCGTGCCGATCTGCTGGACCAGGCCCTGTCGCATCACTACGACCCGGTCGCCGAGCGTCATGGCCTCCGTCTGGTCGTGCGTGACGTACACGGTCGTCGTGCCCAGCCGCCGTTGCAGCCGGGAGATCTGGGTGCGCATCTGCACCCGCAGTTTGGCGTCCAGGTTGGACAGCGGCTCGTCCATCAAGAACGCCTTGGGATCGCGGACGATGGCCCGCCCCATGGCCACCCGCTGGCGCTGGCCGCCCGAGAGGTTGGCCGGCTTCCGGTCCAGGTGTTCGGTCAGGTCGAGCACCCGCGCCGCCTCCTCGACCTTGCTGTCGATGACGGCCTTGTCGACCTTGGCCAGGCGCAGGGGGAAGCCCATGTTCTCCCGGACGCTCATGTGCGGGTACAGGGCGTAGCTCTGGAACACCATGGCGATGTCGCGTTCCTTGGGAGTGAGGTCGTTGACGACCTTGTCGCCGATGAGCAAGGTGCCCTCGGTGATGTCCTCCAGTCCGGCGATCATGTTCAGGGTGGTGGACTTGCCGCATCCGGACGGTCCGACGAGGATCACGAACTCGCCGTCGGCGATGCGGAGGTTGACGTCCTTCACCGCGAGGGCTCCGTCGGGAAAACGCTTGGTGACTCCCTCGAGGACGATCTCGGCCATGGGTGGTGCCTCCTTGCCTTCCAGGCGCGGGGTGAGCGGTTCGGTGGGCTGGGCGCCGGCGGTCGGCCGGGCCGGCGGTGGCCTGTTCAGCCCTTGACCGCTCCGGATGTGAGACCGGCGACGATGCGCCGTTGGAAGAGCAGGACGAAGATGACGATCGGAACGGTGATCACCACGGCTGCCGCGGCGATCGATCCGGTCGGCTGCTGGAACTGCGAGCTACCGGTGAAGAAGGCGATCGCGGCCGGCACGGTGCGTGCCCTCTGCGTGGAGGTCAGCGAGATCGCGAACAGGAAGTCGTTCCAGCAGAAGATGAAGACGAGGATCGCCGTGGTGAACACGCCCGGCGCCGCCAGCGGCACGATGACCAGCCGGAAGGCCTGCGCGGGCGAGGCGCCGTCCATCTTGGCCGCCTTTTCGAGATCCCAGGGAATCTCCCGGAAGAAGGCCGACAGGGTGTAGATCGCCAGCGGCAGGGAGAACGTCATGTACGGGATGATCAGTCCGAGCCAGGTGTCGAAGATGCCGAGGATCCGCTCGATGTTGAACAGCGGTGACACCAGCGAGATCGGCGGGAACATGGCGATCAGCAGCGACATGCCGATGAGTACCTGCTTGCCGGGGAAACGCAGTCGGGCCACCGCGTAGGCGGCCATGGTGCCCAGTACCACCGCGATCGCCGTCGCGATCAGCGCGATGCCGATGGAGTTGATGAGGGCACGGGTGAACTCGGAGGTGTCGAAGATGCCCGAGTAGTTCTGCCAGGTCCACTTCGACGGGATGTAGTTGCCGTCCGTCAGGGTGCTCGGGTCCTTGAACGACAGCGAGGCGATCCACCCCACCGGGAACAGTGCGTACAGCACCACCACCACGTTCAGGACTGCCCAGCGGGAGGCGTGTGCCTTGCCGACGGCTGCCATCAGCGCTTCACCTCCGCGCCGGGCGCCGCGGCGCCGAACAGTTTGATGAAGGCGAAGGCGATGATCCCGACGCAGAGGAAGATGAGCACGGAGATGGCCGACCCGACGCCCAGGTTCAGCGCGGTGAACAGGTTGTGGTAGCCCAGGATCGACAGGGAGCCGGTTCCCTGGGCTCCCGAGGTCATGATGTAGATGTTGTCGAAGATGCGGAAAGCGTCGAGGGTGCGGAACAGCAGCGCCACCAGGATCGCCGGCTTCATCAGGGGCAGTACGATCCTGGTGAAGCGCTGCCAGGCATTCGCCCCGTCCACCATGGACGCCTTCAGGGTCTCCTCGGGGACCAGCGCGAGACCCGCGAGCAGCAGCAGGGCCATGAACGGCGTGGTCTTCCACACCTCGGCGAGGATGATCAGCCACAGCGCCGGCCACTGCTCCGTGAGTGGCGCCTCGCCGTTGGGCAGCAGGCCGGCGAGGTATCCGAGATCCGGCGTCCAGGCGTACTGCCAGGAGAACGCGGCGACGACCGTGACGATGCCGTAGGGGATGAGGACGGACGTGCGGACGGTGCCGCGGCCGAAGATCGTGCGATGCATCACGAGCGCGAGCCCCATGCCGAGGACCAGTTCGATGGCCACGGACACCGTGGTGATGAAGAGGGTCACCCAGAAGGCGTCCCACCAGAACGGGGAGGACAGCACCGCCGCGTAGTTGCTGAAGCCCACGAACTTCGCCTGCGAGGGGAAGCGCAGGTCGTAGCGCTGGAGAGACAGGTAGACGGCGTACCCGATGGGGTACGCGGTGACGGCCACCATGACGATGACGGCCGGCGCGCACAGCAGCCAGCCGAGCCGACGCTCCTGCCGTGCGCCTTCTGACAGGGCCGCCTGGTCCTTCCGCGGCAGCTCTGCCTCGGGGGGCGGCGGGGCCCCGGCCGGTTCCGCCTGCATGCTCATGCCGGGCCGCCTGGGGAGGAGACCCGCGCCTTCGAGCGCCGGCGCCCAGGACATTGCGGGGGGTGGGTCACGGGATCACGCCCTTGGACTGAAGAGCCTGGTCGATCTGGTCTCTGATGGTGTTGACCGAGCTCACCGGGTTGATCGAGGCCGGGGGAGACAGTGTGTGGGAAACCGCGATCGACACGTTCTGGTAAGCCGGGGTGATGGGCCGCACGCTCGCCGACTCCAAAGCCGCCAGTACCTCTTTGGCGAACGGGTAGTTCTTGACGAATGAGGGCTCGTCGTACAGGCCGCGCAGGGTGGGGGGCAGGCCGCCCACGAGTGCGGCCGTGAGCTGGTTCTCCCGGTTGCGCAGGCACAGAGCCGCTTCGAAGGCCGGCCCGGGGTGACGCGCGTACGCGCTCACGGCCAGGTCGATGCCGCCGATGGTGGGCCGCGACGGCCGGCCGGCGTCGGCCCTCGGGTAGGGCGCCCAGCGGAAGTGCTTGAACAGCTTCGGGTTGTTCGCCTTCATCGAGGGATAGACGAACGGGTAGTTGATCTCGAACGCCGCCGTCCCGGACTCCATGGCGAGACGGTTCTGGTCCTCCATCTGGTTCGCCAGAGAGGGGTCCGCAGCGGCGGAACGCGCCAGGGAGCGCATGATCTGGGCGGCTCGCACACCGGGTGGACCGAGGGAGGGTTTGGTGGCGGTCTTGTTGAGGATGGAGCCGCCCGCGCTGTTGATCAGGCTGTTGAACCAGACGGTGAGGCCCTCGTACTGGGCGCCCTGGATCTCGACGAAGTGCGGTTTGCCCTGCCGAGCGAGGTCGACGGCCATGTGCTGCATCTCGGCCCAGGTCTTGGGCGGGGTGGGCACCAGGTCGTCGCGGTACCACAGGAGTTGCGTGTTGGTGTTGTACGGGACGGCGTACAGCTTGTTCTTCCAGGTGGCCGTCTCCAGCGGTACACGCAGGGTGCCTTGCGTCGCTTGCTGCTTGGCCCGCCCCGTCCACTCGCGGATCCAGCGTGCCTCCGCGAACTCCGCTGCCCACGTGACGTCGAGACCCATGATGTCGACCGAGGTGTCCTTGGCCGCGAGCCTGCGCACCAGTTGCTCTCGCTGGCCGTCGGCGGCGCGGGGAAGCCGGTTGTAGGCGACCCTGTACCTGCCGCCGGACGCCCGACTGCACGTGTCGGCGGCCTTCTGCAGCGCGCCGGAGTCGTCGGGGAAGTTGTACCAGTTCAGGGTGATCCGGCCGTTGCTCTCGTTGCCGCCTCCGCCGCAGCCGGCGAGGACCGACGCGAGCAGCGGTAGCACGGCGAGCATCCGCAACCCTCGCGGTCTGCCGAGCCCCGTTCTCCCCGCTGCCGACCGGGACCCGGGAGCCATCCGGAAGCCGGACTTCGCGTGCACTCGCTCCACACCTCGTTTCCGGGCCGACCGTCACGGCACTCACACCGCAGCGGTGCTCTGTCCCGGGGACGCTAAAGGGTGCGGATCGCAACATCAAGGACATTCGCCCCGAAAGCTGCACTTTTGGTGGTGCCGGTTCCTGGCTGGTCCGGGCTGCCTCGTCGGCCCGCTTGCTCATTCCGCGCGGCCGGTGCCACCTCGCAGCGCCTGGTACACGGACCACACCACGGCTACCAGCGGGACGGCGACCACGGCGCCGATGACTCCGGCCGCGACCGCTCCGCCGACGACCGCCAGCGCGACCACCACCGGGTGCAACCGGACGGCCCAGCTCATCACCAGCGGGTGCAGGAGGTGGCCCTCGATCTGTCCGATGACCACGACCAGAGCCACGACCAGCAGGGCGATGAACGGCCCCTTCGAGGCCAGTGCGATGACGGCCGCGATCGCCAGGGCGATCGGCGAGCCGATCAGAGGGACGAAGGCGGCCAGGAACTCCAGCAGCGCCAACGGCACGGCGAGCGGCACCCCGAGGGCGAAGAGGGCGCCGCCCACGAGGATCGCGTTGGTCGCCGCCACGAGCAGGATGCCGTAGGTGTAACCGGTGAAGGTCCGCCACGCGGCCCGCCCCGCGATCGTGACACGCCCCCGTGCCTCACCCGGGAGCTGGTCGCACAGCCACTGCCACTGCCGGTCGCCGGAGTAGGTGAAGAAGACGGTGCAGAACAGGGCGAGGGCGAGCACCGTCAGCACCTCCAGGAGCCGGCTCGCGCCACTGAGTGCCGTACTGATGAGGGTGGAGCGATGGCTCGACAGAAGGTCGCCGAGCCGGGACTGGAGATCGTTGAACGCGGACGGAGGAAGCCGGAAGGGGGGTCCCTCCAGCTGCCTCTCGATCCGGTCGATGCCCGCCACGAACTCCTTCTCCAGCCCACTTCGCTGACCTGCCGCGGCTTTGCCCACCAGGGTCAGTGCGCCGAGGACGAGGATCATGCCGCCGATGAGCGCGACGGCGACCGCCAGCGATCGGGGCATGCGTCGGGCGAGAAGGCCGGCCACGGGGCGGAGCACCGCGGTGAAGACGAGACCCAGGAAGACGGGGACGGCGATTCGGTGGAACTGCCCGAGTACGGAGAAGGCGACGCGGACCACGACGCCGACGGCAATGATCCTCCAGGAGTACGCGGCCGCGGTCCGCAGCGAGCGAGGCACGCGCGGCTCCTCGCCATGTGGGTGTCCGAGCGGCCGGGCGGGCTGATCGGGGGGTGTGGACATCTCATGCCCGTACCACTCTCCGGCCGTCGGACCGCGGCGTTGGCCCGAAGTTCCCCCGAAGGCCGGTAGCGGACGGCCGAGCCGGGCCGGCGCGGCCGGCCCGTCCTGCGGGGAGGCGCGCGGGCTCACCGATTCCGCGGCCTGCGGGTGCGCCTGATGGCTGGTCGGCGACGAATCCCGATATCCGGTACGGAGTGTCGGGATCGACCCGGGCCACCCGTTGCTCTCCGCGGTCACAGCACTGGCCGCGATGGTCGCCTCGACACTCGTGGGATCGGTGTCCGCTGTCGCAGACGGAAACGAGGGACACCACATCCGGGCAGATCACTGGGGCGTGATCACCCGCAGCACGATCGGCTCTCCCGTCGCCGACCTGAGGAACGGCCCGTTCGGCTCGTTCGGCGTGACGGACTCCTCCGCCAGACCGCCCTACGGACGAGGAAGCCTCGGCATCGAGGTGGCGGACGCGTCCACCTCGCTCAGCCCCTCCAGCGAGAAGGTCGACTTCGGCAACGAGGTCGACTTCTTCGGCCGTCCGGTGCAGGGGCTGCGACAGGTCGGCTTCCATGTCTTCCAGACCGGGGAGAACGTCACCTACGGAGGCACCGAGAACATGCCGAACATCAGGTTCGAGATCGATCCGAACCTGAACTCGGCTCCCATCGACAACTACTCGACGATGGTGTGGGTGCCGGCCGCCTCCCCGGTGACGGACCGCTGGAGCCCGTTCCTCGATGCGACCTCGACGGGCTACTGGTATCTCACGGGCAACGAGACCGCCTGCACCCAGGCCGCCAGGTGCACCTTCGAGCAGTTGAAGACCTCACTCGACGACGGCGGCGCGGAAGCGACCATCTACACGGCCGCGGTGGGCAAAGGCCGCGACCACATGTGGATCGGTGCCGTCGACGGCCTCCGCATCAATGAGAACGTCTACGACTTCGAGGTGGGCGGCGTCAGGACACGTCGAGCCGCCTGAGGCGAACGGCCAGGCCCTGACCGGGCGGACTCCGGTCAGGGCCTGGCCATGCTCGCTGGGTGCTGGGTGCTGGGTGCTGGGTGCTGGGTGCCGGGTGTCGGTCGCCGGGCCGGAGTGCCGTCGTCCGAAGACGGCGTCCGGACCGTCAACTCCCGCGCCCTTGGCACCTCGTGCGACAGACGAGCCCCAACTTACGGGTCACGTCCGTGTATCCGCTCTGTGGCGATGATCGTCAGCGTGTCAACCGCCGGATGCTGGTCGGTCGGGAGCCAGAAACAGGGCTTCTCGGTGTCGTCCGTCAAGGAAGGATCTCGACGTACCCGTCGGTTCCGTGTACGCGGATCCGCTGCCCGTCCCGGATCCGCCGGGTGGCCTGCTCCACGCCCACGACGGCCGGCAAGCCGTATTCCCGAGCGATCACCGCGCCATGGGTCATCAGGCCGCCCACCTCCGTCACCAGGCCCGCGACCGCGACGAACAGCGGCGACCAGCTGGGGTCGGTGAAGGTCGTGACCAGGATGTCGCCGGCTTCGAGGTCGGCGTCCGCCATGTCGAGGATGACGCGGGCCCGTCCCTCGACGGTCCCGGCGGAAACCGGCAGGCCGACCAGGGCGTCGGCCGGCACGTCGTCGCGCCGGTAGGCCCCGGTGAGCGCTTCGCCGTCCGAGGTGAGCACCCGGGGCGGTGTGAGCGCACGGTACGACCGATACGCGTCCTCGCGCTGCTGGACGAGCCGGCCATCCACCTGATGCGTGCGCACGACGTCGTGGAGTTCCTGGAACGTGAGGTAGAAGATGTCCTCCCTCTCAGAGAGCACGCTCGCCTGCACGAGGCGCTCGGCCTCCGTCAGCAGGGCCTGCTTGTAGACGAAGTAGCGACTGATGATGTTGTACTTCGGGTACTCCCGGTACCCGATGAAGGTTCGGACCCGGTCGATCATCCGCTGGGTCTCGTCGGCTTTCCGGTCCCCGTCCGGCAGGGCCCGCAAGCGTGACAGGACGTCCTGTTCCTTCTCCCGCGCCTTCAGTCGTCCCTGCTCGAAGCGTCGCTCGGCGGCGCCCGGCTCGAAGTTCCTGACGTTGTCGAGGATCACGGGCACGAGCGTGGTGGGGCGCTCGCGCCAACGCGGCCTCGTGATGTCGATCTCGCCGACGCAGCGCATGCCGTACTGGTCGAGGTAGGCCTCGATGGCCTCGCGCGCCTCGCTCCCGCCCGCGAGCTTCGTCAGCTCGTCCAGGAAGCCCTCGTCCTCGACGCCCTGGAGGAACGACACCACTTCCGGATGGGGGCGGATGACGTCCGCGACGTCGAGGAGCGCCAGTCCCATCTCGGAGGTGACGTTGTCGGGGGCGGACAGTGTGAGGGTGTCAGCCGCGTTCTTCTCGCCCAGCCACTCCTGCAGCTTGTCGTTGAGCCACCACGTGGCCTCCATCCCCGCCATGATCACCTGAATGCTCAGCGGGTCACTGAGGACCCTCTTGTGCTCCTCGAAGGCCTCCAGCAGGAAGTCGAACAGCGCCGGGCCGCTCTTCGTCCGGATGTCGCGCTCCAGGGCGGCGAGGGACGCCTGGCTTCGCTCGATCAGTTCCGTGACGGTCGCCGGATCGGTCGCGATCGGGTCGGACGCAGCGCGGGCCGACGGCCCGCCGGGGCTCGTGTCCGGAGGTGACGGCACGAAATCCTCGTTGTCGAGGACCGTCTCCAGGGCGTCCCTGACCAGCGGGTCGCCTTTCCCCATGAGGTCCAGGAGACCGGCGCGACTCGCGGACGAGGCCAGGCGCGGGGTGACGTCGACGAAGAGTCTCCCGCCTGCCTCGTGCATCGCCACCATGGCTGTCAGCTTCCACATCGAAAGCCCGAGGGGCCTCATGGGGTCGGTCATCATCTGCTGATGGCCGACGGAGACGTAGACGTGATTCTCCTGGTCGCCGGCCTGGGGGATGGGGAACAGCGTCGTGATCGGCCGGCTCTGGACGATCTGGAAGGCGTCGTCGACCAGGCACCATTCGATGTCCTGCGGGGAGCCGAAGTGCGCTTCGATCCGCCGCCCGATGTCGACGAGCCGCACGACCTGCGCATCCGTCAGCGCCGGTTGCTCCTGCCGCTGAAGGTCGATCGCCACTTCCTGAGTACCGCCGGCCGGCAGGGCGTGAACGGCACGCTGTTTGGCGGCGATCGCCTTCGCGACGATCTCGCCGTCCCGCACCTTGAAGACGTCCGGGTTCACCAGGCCGGAGACCAGTGCCTCGCCGAGACCGAAGCCGGCGTCCACGGTGGCGACCTTCCGGTTGCCCGTGACGGGGTCGGCGGTGAACAGGATGCCGGCCGCATCCGGGAAGACCATCCGCTGCACGACCACGGCCATGTGGACCGTGCGGTGGTCGATGCCGTTGCGTTGGCGGTAGGTCACCGCCCGCTCGGTGAACAGCGAGGCCCAGCACCGGCTGACGTGCTCAAGGATCGCCGTCGGCCCCATGACGTTCAGGTACGTGTCCTGCTGGCCGGCGAACGAAGCCGTCGGCAGGTCCTCTGCCGTCGCGCTGGACCGGACGGCGTAGGCGGCCTGCTCGCCGAACCGGGCGAGTGCGCGGGTGATCGCCCCCGCGAGATCGTCCGGGATGGCGATCTCTTCGACGGTCCGGCGGATCTGTGCACTGAGCGTGCGGACGGCTTCCCGGTCGTCCGGGTTCACACGGGACAGCTGATCGAGCCCATCCTCGATCGATGGTGCCTGCGCCACGACTTGTCGGTAGGCGTCCGTGGTCACGCAGAAACCGGCCGGCACCACGATGCCGTCGATCCGCGACAGCCGGCCCAGGTGCGCGCCCTTGCCGCCGACGACCGCGATCTGCTTCTCGTCGACATCCTGAAGACCCCGCACATACGGCTCGTTCATCGCGACACCTCCGAGGCGGCCGCGCTCACCCGCACTGCACCGGCCGATCGGATCACCGACACCTTCCACACCGTCAAACCCCGTGTGGAGCACATCCTCACAGTCGGTTGCCCACCCATCGGCGAGCCGGCCGGGCCCACCGCCCGGTCGGGCGACGCGCACCCTCCCGCGTCCCTCCCGAGCACGGACAACCGCACGACCGGTCCCTCCATTGGTTCGACGTCACCGCGTCCCTGGTACGTCGACAACAACACACGCACGTCGTGCCCTCATTTCCGCAGGTTGTGGCATCGGCGGACGATTCTGCGCTGTCACCCCGGTCTTGCGGCAAGCCCCCCGGCGCGCTATAAGTTGAAAAGGGCAAGGAGAGGTCTCTCCTTGCCCATCGCTATGTGCAGTCCGAGCAGGCCGAGGGAACCACGAGTTTCCGGCTACCGCTGTCGGCGAAACGCTGCATCGCGTCCCGCGTGGCCTGGCGACGGGTGCCGGTAGAGCAGCCGTCGCGTCATCTCGGGCGCCACAGACCGCAGTTGCCGCCAGGCGAGGTCGGCTGCACCGTGCGGGTTAGGCTGCCTGTATGACTGAGGCACGGGACCCGGTGAAGCCGTCCGGTGTGTGGGCGACGGCTGTGCGCGTGGCGCGGGTGAGAGCCCTGGAGACGGCGCGGGAGGAGCCACTGTTCCGTGATCCGCTGGCGCTCGCGTTCGCCAACGCCGGTGGAGTCGGCCCGGGTTCGCCGCCGCCCGAGCGCAGCACTGAGGCCGATCGGCGGCGCTGGCTCGGGGTGGCCTCCTCGATCATCATCAGGACGAAGTTCCTGGACGACCTGCTGGACCGGGCCACCGAGGCCGGTATACGGCAGGTCGTTCTGCTCGGCGCCGGAATGGACAGCAGGGCCTTCCGGATGGGCTGGCCCGCGGGCACCAGGCTGTTCGAGGTCGACACCGCCGAGCCGCTGGGCTTCAAGGCCGCGGTGCTGCGCCAGGAGGGCGCTGTACCCGGCTGTGAGCGGACCACCGTAGCGGTGGACCTCCGCGAGGACTGGCCGGGCGCGCTGACCGCCGCCGGGCACGACCCGGCGTTGCCGACCGTGTGGATCGCCGAGGGACTGCTGATCTATTTGCCCGAGGACGCGGTGGAACTGCTCCTCGACCGGGTCGGCGGGCTGTCCGCGACAGGCAGCAGGATGGGCCTGACCCTGGGTTCGCGCGGTGTGCTCGCACGCTTCGCCGATGACGCCGCACCGGGATCGGTGGCTTCCATGTGGGTCTCGGAGATGCCCGAGGACCCGGTGGGCTGGCTCTCCGGCCTCGGCTGGGACGCGGAAGCCTTCACCCTGCGTGACCGCGCCGCCGCCTACGGCCGCCCGTTCACCACCCCGCCGCAGCGGGACGAGGGGCCGGGCGGGCTGATCTCGGCGGTGCGCCGCCAGGTTGTCCATCGCAGCTGTTGAAGGTCTCTATCGGCGAATCCTATTTTCTGTTCAATGGGATCTGGGAAGACAAACAGCTCGACTCATAACAGGTGGATGCACGGTCGACCTAAATTAAGAAATGCTGTCCCTAACGACCCCTACCGGTGAACGTCACTCATTTGCCGCGCATCGGGGGGAGGTGGAGAGGCGTTAGCGGGATATGAAGAATGCAAGGTCCCATGGCTTGCCTCACCGCAGCACGGGCAGCGGAAAAATGCCTGCGGTCCATGATGCGAAGGTGAGGAAATACACTTACATGCCTGGGCTGGGGCACTCCGCTCTCGAGTCGATGGATCCCTCCTGCGGAGGAGGCTCTCTGGTTGAACTCCCAGGTGTCCAGCCCTTGCTCCGGGAGTTCCTCGCTCTGCTGGAGACGGCTCAAGAAGAGCTCAATCAGCGGTGGAACGCTCAAGAAAGTCCGAGACGTCACGCGGACCATGCGTGACGGGGGCGGTTTTCCATGAATCGCGACTACGCGGATCTCTCCTTTTCGCGCCGTGAATGGCAGTCCGAGCCACACATGTACGAGACGGGTGCTGACTGGCGGGGCGAACCTGTCCATTCCGTTCACTCAGGGGTACCATTGGCGCCCCCCGAATCGGGCTGGGACCCGGTCGAGGAACTTGCCTATTACTTGCAGGAGGCGGTTCCGGCGGAGCAGGTGGCCGTGGTGCCGCCGCCACGCAGCGAGCCGGCCTCCAACGTCGGCTTCACGGAACCAGTGGACAACCTGGCCCAGGTGACCGCTCAGCTTCCTCCGATCCGGCGATCTTCGGCTGGGCACCGGAAGATGCGAGCCCGGAAACTCCGACGCGCATGGCTGCAGACCGGCAGCTTCGTGATCGTCGCCGTCGTGGCCGTCATCGTGGCGATGGTCAGCGTATTCGGCGGCATGGTGGCCTATGAGCCTCTGCAGAAGATCTCAGCTGGTTCGAAGAGCGGCATGATTCCTCAGTGGCCATTGCTCGTGTATGGACCGTGGATGGTGGCGTCGCTTTCCATCCTGCGGACTGCTTTGCATCGGCGCCGAGCGTTGCACTCGTGGTTCATTGTTCTGCTGTTCTCCATCGTTGCCATCGTGCTGTGCGTAGCGCAGGCCGATCGGACCTTGACCGGCGTGGCCGGGGCAGCGCTACCGGCCATCGCGTCCCTGGCATGCTTTCAGCAACTGGTCAGACAAGTCACACTGACGCTGCCGCCGAGGCAGGCGCCCCGGCACCGTCAGTAGCGCCACACCGATACACCTATTCTCTGAACGATGGGCCTGCCGGCTCCAGGTGAGCACCGCCCAGGCGGTCGCCTCGATGCGCCCATGTCTCCAAAGCCTCCCCGGTCTCCGGATCAGCCAGCGCGGCCCGCACGCATCGGAGGTAGATCTCGGTCTTGTCGCCCCCGCTCAGGAAGTCTTCTCCCCTCGCCCACCAGAGCTCCAGCCAGGCCTGTAATCGCCGCATCCGCCGGCCTCCCCCTGAGTGCAGAATCTGCGGATGCTAACTCCCAGACCGGCCTGTTGGAGAGCGTTCGCTCGAAGGTGGCTCGGTTTGTGCGCACTGCGCAACGGGGCGTGTGTCGTGAGCATTCAGTGCCGCGGTTGGCCGAGGTTGACCATCTGTCACACGCCGTCCTCTGCGTGGGTTCCTCCCATGGCGGCGCTGACCTAGTAATGTTCGGCACCATGAGCATCCCTAGCCCCCGCGGGGAGCGAGAGAAGCTAATTACAGCTCTCACTCCTCAGCTGCGCAGACACTTGAAGATCCGTGCCTTTGAGCACGGAATGGACATCCAGGACGCGGCTGAACATGCCATCAAAACCTGGTACACAGCGGATGAGTTTCCTGACGTAGACACCGCCGGCGCCAAGACGTGGGGGACCTTCCTCCCGGTCGGCGAGCCGGACGCGTTCAAGTCCGCGTGCAATGAGCGGGGCGTGACCTACGTCCAGGGCTTGGCCCAGGCATTGACGCTCTGGTTGGAGGCCCACCCTTCCCCCACGTCCCCGCTCACGGAACAGCCGGTCATCCGCGTCATAGTGGCCAATCAGAAGGGTGGAGTGGGCAAGACGTTCATCTCCAGCGGGGTCGCCCAGGCGCTCGCGGAGGCCGGCCATCGGGTTCTCATCATCGACTATGACCCGCAGGGCCACCTTACGGCGGAGCTCGGCTTCGAGGACCTCATGTACGAGGACGACGTCGAGACACTGCTGATGCACATGGACGGGACCGCTAAGGGCGATATCCGCGACCTCTTGGTCGCCATGGACCAGGAACGCTTCGGTGAGCGCCTGCACCTGCTGCCCGCCAGCGATGACGCGTTCCTGCGGGATGTTGCGCTGTCGAAGGTGTCGTTCAGCGAGGCCGCCCTGGAGCGGGCGCTGGAGCCTCTGGAGGGTGGCGTCCGATCCGCGGTGTAAAAGACGACGAGCGTAGGTTTCGTACTGAACCGTCCAAAGTTCGTACGAAGGAGTCCCACGCTCGTGTCTTC
>NZ_JBEXCW010000059.1:0-51882 GCF_040605435.1 Streptomyces sp. NPDC005574 | reverse complement strand
TGGACAGTTCCCGGCTGGCCGTGGTCGGTGACTCCGTCGGCGGCAACATGAGCGCCGCCCTGACCCTGATGGCCAAGGAACGCGGCGACGTCCCCCTCGTCCAGCAGGTGCTGTTCTACCCGGTCACCGACGCCGCCTTCGACACCGGCTCCTACCACCAGTTCGCCGAGGGCTACTTCCTGCGCCGCGACGGCATGCAGTGGTTCTGGGACCAGTACACGAGTGACGAGAGCGAACGCGCGCAGATCACCGCCTCCCCGCTGCGCGCCACCACCGACCAGCTCACCGGCCTGCCCCCGGCCCTGGTCATCACCGGCGAGGCCGACGTCCTGCGCGACGCGGGCGAGGCCTACGCCAACAAGCTCCGCCAGGCCGGCGTCCCCGTCACCGCCGTCCGCTTCCAGGGCATCATCCACGACTTCGTCATGCTCAACGCCCTGCGCGAGACCCACGCCGCCCAAGCCGTCATCACCCTCGCCGTCACCACCCTGCGCACCGCCCTCCACACCGGCTGAGTCCGCACGCCCACGTCCTCCGGATCCGCCCACAGGGAAGAGAACCACCATGTCCACCACTCCCACCGTCCTCCTGGTCCACGGCGCCTTCGCCGACGCCGGCAGCTGGTCCGGCGTCATCGCCGAGCTGCAGAAGCACGACATCCCCGTGATCGCACCGCCCAACCCGCTGCGCGGCCTGGCATCCGACGCCGCGTACGTCGCCTCCGTGGCCGCCCAGATCGACGGCCCGGTCGTGCTGGTCGGCCACTCCTACGGCGGTGCGCTGATCACCGTGGCCGGCACGGCGGAGAACGTCGTCGGTCTGGTCTACGTCGCCGCCTACGTCCTGGAGGAGGGCGAGAGCCTCGGCGAGCTTCAGGGCCGCTTCCCGCTCTCCCAGCTCGTCAGCAACCTCAAGGAGTGGACCTACCCCAGCGACGGCACGGAGCCCACGGTCGAGGTCACCATCAAGGCCGAGGCGTACCCGCAGATCTTCGCCGCGGACGTCCCGGCGTCCGTGACCACGGTCCTCGCCGCGGCGCAACGCCCGCTGGCCGCCGGCGCGTTCGCCGAGACGGCCTCGGCGGCCGCGTGGCAGACGAAGCCGTCCTGGGCCCTGGTGGCCGGCGCCGACCAGGCGATCAACCCCGAGGTCGAGCGCTTCGGCGCCAAGCGGGCGGGCGCCACGATCATCGAGGTCGAGGGCGCCTCGCACGCCGTGGCGGTGTCCCAGCCGCAGCAGGTCGCCGACCTCATCCGCGAGGCCGTCCGCGCGACGAGCTGACGGCTGACCGCTGCCGGCACGACAGACCGGCATTCGGCACCGGCACCGGCACCGACGGGTCGCGCGGGCGGACCCCGAGAGGGAGTTCGTCCGCGCGGCCCGTGTCATGTGCGAGGCGGCGCCGTGGACCGTCGACGGTTCAGCCGAGCGTTCCGAGGGCGGCCTCGATCGTCCGGTCGGAGGTGGGGTCGGTGTAGATCATGTGCTGGAGGCGGGTGACGGGCACCTCGGCGTGCACGGCCACGTTCAGCCCGTAGAGCACCTCGCCGCCGGCCGGTCCCACCGGGTCGCCCCGACGAGCACGCCCCCGGTCGGCGTCCTCGACGAGCTCGACGAACCCTCGCCGCCCGGCCCGCGGATCCAGCCGCGGGTGGAGGAGGCGAGGGGCACGACGGCGGCCCGTGCCTCGGGGCGCACGGGGACTTGCCCGAGAGCGAACACCGGGTGCGGGCGGCCGGACGCAGTGCGCTCGCGGACCCCACAGCGTGCGCTGCCGGGCAAGCGCTCCCCGCCCGTCGGCCTAGCGTCGGCGGGGACGCGCGCACAGACACGCACACGTACAGGTATCCACTGCATCGCAGGAGGCGGAAATGAGCGACAACTCCCGGCCCGTGGGCGGCAGTCAGCCGTGGCTGCACCAGAAGGGCGAGGTGATCCAGGAGTTCGGCACGGTCAAGCAGTTCCCGGTCGGCCTGTCCTACGAGGCACGGATGTACTCCTGCCAGCGCCTGAACAGGGTCCTCGCCGACACGCAGATCCTCTACGGCCTCTACAAGAAGCACCACTGGCTGATGCGCGGCGCGACCTTCTACCAACTGCACCTCGTCCTGGACAAGCACGCGGGGGAACAGCTGGAGATCGTCGACACCCTCGCCGAACGCGTGCAGACGCTGGGCGGAGTCGCCGTCGGTGACCCCCGGCACGTCGCCGAGATCACGTCGATCCCGCGTCCGCCGGACGGGGTGGAGGAGGTGCCGGCGATGCTGTCACGGCTGCTGGAGGCCCACGAGTCGATCCTGATCGACGCGCACGACGCCGCCGCCCGGACCGTCGAGCTGGGCGACGACGGCACGAACGACCTGCTGGTGTCCCAGGTGATCAGGACCGGCGAGCTCCAGGCGTGGTTCCTGGCCGAGCACCTGGTCGACACCCCGCTGGTCCGCGCCTGAACGACCCGGCGCGTCGCCCCCTGCGACCGCCGGCGGCACCCCCGGCGACGACTCGGGACTCCCGCGACCGCCGGCACCACCCGCGGCCCCTCAGGACCACCGCGACCGCCGGCACCACCCGCGACGGCTCAGGATCTCCCGCGACCGCCGCCGTAAGACCTACGGCCGTTCGCGCCCCCTCGCGGCCGTCCGTCACCGGGAGGAGTCGGCGTAGGTCTCGTCCCGGTCCCCGGTGGCGGCGGCCGGCTCCTGCGGCCGGTCCTGGTCGCCGGTCCGCCGTCCGGGCAGGACCGCGAGGACGATCAGCGTTCCGGCGGCCATGATGATCCCGCCGACGAGGCTGGTCCCGGCGACGGCGTGGGCGAAGGACTCGTGCACGGCGTCGACCAGGGCCTGGGCCTGCCCGGGTCCGGCCGACGGCGTCCTGGCGATCTGCTCGGCGACCGCCAGGCCGCCGCCGACGGAGTCCTTCGCGGTGTCCAGCGCGGCCGCCGGGAGGTGGCCGCCGACCAGGTCGGTGAGCTTGTCGCGGTAGGCGGTGCCGAGGAGCGAGCCGAGCACGGCGATGCCGAGGGAGCCGCCCAGCTCCAGTGAGGTGTCGTTGGCGCCGCCGCCGACGCCCAGCTCGTTCTCCGGGAACGAGCCCATGATGGTGTCGGTGGCCGGGGACACGCTCAGGCCGATCGCGAAGCCCAGCAGGAGCAGCGTCGGCAGGAAGTCGGTGTACGACGAGCCCTGGTCGACCCGGACGAGCAGCAGGACCCCCGCGGTGCCGATGGCCATGCCGGTCACCACCATCGCCTTCACGCCCAGCCTGGGGGTCAGCCGCCCGGTGACGGCGGCGCCCACGAAGACGGCTCCGGCCAGCGGCAGCAGTCGTACACCCGTCTCCAGGGCGTCGTTGCCGAGGACGAACTGCAGGAACTGGGTGGCGTAGTAGATCGCGCCGAAGGTGCCGAAGAAGAAGAACAGCACCGCGATCATGGAGCCGCTGAAGGGGCGCAGTGCGAACTTGCGCACGTCGAGCATGGGGTGCGGGTGGCGCAACTCCCAGGCCACGAAGGCGATCAGGCCCACGCCGGCGACGATCGCGGCGGTGACGGGGCCGGCGCCCCAGCCGAAGTGGGGGCCCTCGATGGCCGCGTAGACCAGTGAGCCGACGGAGACGATCGACAGCAGTCCGCCGACGAGGTCGATGCGGCCCACGCCCTGCGCCTTGGACGGCGGGATCAGTGCCAGCGCGCCGACGACGGCGACGACCGCGACCGGGACGTTGATCAGGAAGGTCGAGCCCCAGGCGTGGTCCTCCAGCAGCCAGCCGGCGACCAGCGGGCCGACGGCGATGGCGAGGCCGGAGGTGGCGGTCCAGGCCGTGATGGCGCGGGCCCGCTCATGCCTCGGGAAGATCGCGACGAGCAGGGACAGCGTGGCCGGCATGACGACGGCGGCGCCGATCCCCATGATCGCGCGGGCCGCGATGACCAGGTGGGTCTGGTCGACCAGGCTGCCCATCACCGAACCGCCCGCGAAGATCACCAGACCGGTGACAAGCGCGCCGCGACGACTGTACTTGTCACCGATCGCCCCCAGCACCAGCATCAGCGCGGCGTACGGGACGGTGTAGCCGTCGATGACCCACTGGAGGTCGCTGCTGGAGAGGCCCAGGTCCCTCGTCATGTCGGGCGCGGCCACGATCAGCGAGGTGTTCGCCATGACCACGATGAGCAGGCTGAGGCAGAGCACCAGCAGGGCCCACCAGCGGCGGACGTACGGCCCGGGCATCTTGTCGACGGGTGTGGTGGCGAGGAAGGGCATCGGACACTCCTAGGGGACGAGTTAATTGCCCATTGATGTGCAGGCTAGTTTATTGCTCACCACTGTGCAAATATGGGCCGCCGTTCCGAGCCCCGAGGTGACCGCCGGGACCGGTCCGCCTCGCCGAGGCTGCCGGGGATGGCCTGCCGGGCCGTCCTCCCTGCGCCTCGACGGCGAGGCCGCGAGCTCTCTGAACGCCTCACCGGGGACGCCCGCAATGCCGTACGACCGGCGACGGCCGCCAGATCCGCACCCGCCCCGCACCCGCGAGTGCCCTGGCACGCCTCGCCCTCACCCCCACTCTCACCCTCCCGAAGGAGACCTCATGCACCAGCAGCCGCGGCAGGAGCACCGCGCGAGGACCTGTGTGCGCCTCGGGCGCCGACGTCCGGTCGTCGCCGCCGTGGCCGTCGCCGCCGTCCTCGCGCCGGTCCTCACCCTGGTGGCGGCCGACCGGTTCGCGGCGGGGCGGGTGGAGAACCGTACGGCGGAGGCGTTCCAGGACGGCATGGGCACTCCGCGTCGGCCCGAGGTGCACGTCCGCGGCTTCCCGGTGCTGACGCAGCTGGCCTCCGGCACCCTGCGGCACGTGGACGTCACGGCGCACGACATCCCGGCCGACGGCGCCGACCGCCCGCTGCCGGTGTCCTCGCTCACCCTGCGGCTGGACGGGCTGCGCACGTCCGACGACCGTGCGGCGCTGGCCCGCTCGGCGACGGCGACCGCCCGGCTGTCGTACGCGGACCTGTCGGGCGCCCTCGGCCTGGACGTGACCCGGGGCGAGCGCCCCGGCGAGGTCGGGGTGCGCGTCGCCCTGCCGTTCGCCGGGGAGATCACCGTGTCCACGACGGTGTCGGCGGCCTCCGGCAACCGCGTCGCGCTGCGCCGCCCCCGGATCAACGGCGCCGCGCTGCCCGCCGCCGGGCAGGCGCTGCTCGACCGGGCCTTCGAGCGGCCCGTCCCGCTGCGGAACATCCCCGACGGCCTGCGCCTGCGGTCCGTCACCACCACACCGACCGGCCTCGACGCCCTCTTCTCCGGTGAGTCGGTGACCTTCCGACCCGACGACGCGGCCACGGGGTGACCCGCGGGCGGCAGGCGGCCCGACCCGGCGCCGCCGACGAGAAGCGCCCATGCCCCGGGCGTCATGAGGCCCACCCGGGCGCCTCCCGAGACCAGCGCACCCCTCCGAGTCGTACGGCAACGGTGGGGTAGGCGGAGTGGGAGCGAGGAGTTCCGGAGTCGCGAGCCGTACGGAGGTGATCCGTGACGCAGCGGGACAGCGCGGTACGGCGCATGCTGACGGGGCTGCTGGGCGAGAGCCACCTGATGTCGTTCGACCGCCTGCCCTCACGGGTGTCCGCGTTCGCGGCGGAGGCCGGCTTCGGCGAGGTCCTGATCTACCTCGGCGACCTGCAACGCGACGTGCTGCGGCTGCTCACCGGCAAGGGACTCGACGCCGCCGCCGACCCGCCGCAGGGCAAGGCGGAACTGTCGGTGGAGGGCACCGTCGCGGGCCGCGCCTTCCAGTACGGGCGGCTCGTGACCGCCGCCGCCGAGGACGGACGCCACGCCTGGTGGGTACCGCTCCTGGACGGCACCGAACGCCTCGGCGTGATGCACATGACGTCAGCGGAGGACGGCAGGGAGGTCTGCGAGGACATGCTGGCGCTGGCCTCGCTGGTCGCGATGATGGTGGTCGGCAGCCGCGACACCAGCGACTCGCACGCCCGCCTCATCCGCACGCAGCCGATGAACGTGGCGGCGGAGATGCAGTGGACGCTCATGCCGCCTCGCACCTATGCCGACAACCGGGTGGTCGTCGGCGCCGTGATGGAACCGGCGTACGAGGTCAGCGGCGACGCCTACGACTACGCCACCGCCGCGGACGTGCTCCATCTGTCGATCTTCGACGCGATGGGCCACGACACGTCGGCCGGCCTGACCGCCAACCTCGCCGTGGGAGCCTGCCGCAACCATCGCAGGCAGGGCACAGCGCTGGGCGATCTCGGTGACGCCATCGAACGGGTCCTGCTGGAACAGTTCGACCGCTCCCGGTACGTCACCGGCGTCCTCGCCGACCTGGACACCACCACCGGCCTGCTGACCTGGGTCAACCGCGGCCACCATCCACCGATCGTGATCCGCGACGGCCGCTGGACCACCCTCCTGCACTGTCCGCCCGCCCACCCGATGGGCACCGACCTGCGGCTGCCGACCACCGTGTGCCGCGAGCAGCTCCAGCCCGGTGACCGCCTGGTCCTCTACACCGACGGCATCACCGAGGCCCGTACCCCCCGCGGCGAGGAGTTCGGCCTGACCCGCTTCACGGACTTCCTGGTCCGCCACCACTCCGACGGCCTCTCCGTCCCGGAGACCCTCCGCCGCCTCGTCCGCGCCCACCTGCACCACCACCAGGAACACCTGGAGGACGACGCGACGATCCTCCTGTGCGAATGGCTCGGCCCCCGGACAGAACCCACCCCGGCGGTGGGCCCACTGGCGGGAATACCGGCGCCGATGCCGGACGACTCAGACCGCGGCGGCGCAACGGCGCCACGCTGACGGGGAGTCGGGTCACGCCCCCTTGGAAGCCGGCTCCAGAACCGCCACGCACTCCACGTGCTGCGTCATCGGAAAGGTGTCGGCCCGAGTGAGCCGCGGAAACGCCCAGGCCAGGGAAGCTTTATCGGCTTGCCGAGCAGCGTGAGGGCGCCCAGAGCGTCAATGAGCGTCACGACTGGCCGGACAACCGCTGGGCGCCTGCGTGGGCGGCGGCTGAAATTCACCCGTCGTCGACACAACCGTCCTCGGTGCGGCAGACGCGTCACCGTCATCAAGGATCTTGTCGCTTGCTGCGGGACGACTGCGTAGCGCCGGAATCCCTGTGCCTCCGTGGGAGCGTCGGCCGGAGAACGTCGAACGTCAGGAAACGGGGAACCAGACCGACAGGCGCTTGGCGATGCCCGGTACATCGATGTTGTCCTGCGCGACTTCCTCGACGAACGGGCCGGCAATGGAGGCAGGTGGCGGGAAGGTACTGGCGCTGACGCCGTTGAGCCGCAGGAAGACGCGCATGGCGAGCCAGGCGGTGCGCTCGTTGCCGTCGATCAGGGCGTGGTTTCGGGCCACGGAGTGCAGCAGTGCCGCCGCCTTCTCGTGCAGCACGGGATACAACTCGGCTCCGAACAGCTTGGTCCGGGGCCGTTCGATCGCTGACACCAGAAGTCCCATGTCACGCACGCTGTGCTCGGTACCGTTGACCGTGCGGGCGATGGCCAGGATCTCGTCGATCTGGATGTAGCGCACTTCGGTCACTTCAGGTGGTCCAGGATCTCCGCATCGCTGTCCATGAGCTCGGCCAGGACGTCACCGACCTTCAGCTCGGCCCGGTTCTGGGCGTCACGGATGGCCTCGATGGCAAGTTCCTGCTTGCTGCGGCACTCCCGACGGGCACGCTCGGTGAGCTTCGCATCAAGGTCTTCGGGGAGTCGGAGTGTCATCGCCATACAGCGATGATACCGGACTGGTATCTAGGTGGCGAGGTGATACCAGCCGCTCGAGACCTCGGACCACGGCGCCGTGCTTTGTGGCGCGGTCGGCCGCGCTCTCAGTTCCAAGGTTCGTGCAACGAGGTAGCAGCACGCGCCGCCGCCGCCGCCGCTGAGGTGCTTGCCCCGTGCCGACGGCCCCAGTCCGCACGATCCGGGCCGCAGAGGTCCGCGAGGTTGAGACTTCCGATATTCGAGTGCCATCCGAGCGTCAAGATTCTGCGTTCCGCATCGCCGCGTCGCCCGCGAGACCCGTGTCGGCCCTTGAAGCTGCAGCTCAGACCGTTCTGCACAAGCGGACCTCAGCCGGCGCATTCCGCGAGTGAAAACAAGACGAACTGGCCACCTACCGCACAAAGCAGCAGGTCAGGAGCCCTTGGAAGCCGGCTCCAGAACCGCCACGCACTCCACGTGATGCGTCATCGGAAAGATGTCGGCCTGGAAAAGACCAGGTCAGATCGCCTTTCTCGCCTCATCGCCCTGCGTGTGGTCGCCCAGAGCGTCAAACGAGCGTCACGGCCGACAGTCGTCCCTGCTACTCAAAGCAGAAGAGACTGCGCAACCAACTCACCGGCAGGATCCGCCTCGGCTCACTCCGGACGCCAACTCGCACGTCATGCCCCGCACGATTTCTGCGGTCGCCGGAATGGAGTCATGCCCTCCAGCCCACAGCACCCCTCCCCCAGGCGGAGCGTCCTCTCGGACGCGGTTGCCGAGAACCTGGCGCTGTATCGGGAGAAGTTCCGGCGGCGTCTGCCGGAGTCACTGGACGAGTTGCGCGGCCCGACCCATGGGGTCGTGGAGCTGCCGCTGCACATGGCCTGGTCCGGGATGACCTCGTACGGCCTGGGCAATCCTCGCCAGCGCGTGGGCCTATACCGCACCGTCGTGCACGACGGACTGCGCGACGATCTGCCCCGCTACCTCGACAGGAGCTGCTTCTCCGGCTGTGGCCGCTGCTGCGCAGCTTCGTCGGCCACACCGTGCGCACCGTGCAGGAAGACGCCTTCCCCCAACTCGCCTCCCGCACCCTCCAGCAGTGGGCAGGCCGGTACGACTCTCTGGGCACAAGCGCGGAGCCCCGCCCACCCCTCGCCTGGGTGGGCGGGCCCCCGTTCACAGCACCCGGGACTCAGCCGAGCTGGGTGGGACCCGGGCGGTTCCGGCCGAGTGAGGCCACCCCGCCGGGGGTGAGCGCCTCCGTGAAGAGCTGCACGTCAGTCACCTTGCCGGCGGCGTACTCCCCGTAAGTGCCCTCGTAGATGCGGCGCCCAATCTGCAGCGGCCCGGTCGCGTTCCAGGCCGTGCCGTCGTAGGAGGCGGTATCGGCCAGGTCGTCGTTGACGTAGAGACGCAGTTGCCGTGTGTCGGCGTCGAAGACGCCCACGAGGTGGAACCACGTGTTGGTCTTGGGGCTCTGCGCCCCCGTGGTGGGTCCGTAGGCGCTGGTGAACTTGCCGTCGGTGTCGTCCGCGTGGGCGTGGCCGAAGGCGAACGCGTGGGCGCCGCTGGAGTAGTACAGCTGGAGGCCGTTGGCGCTGGTGCCCGACTGCGAGACGAAGGTGGAGTTCGCGGTCAGGCTGCTGAGGTTGGCCCAGGCCGAGACGGTGTAGCTGCGGCTGGTGTCGAGCACGGGGCCCGAGGTGGCCGCGTAGCCGGTGCTGCCGTTGAGAACGAGCGCGCTGCCCCGGGCGGCATCGGCGGTCACGGTGGCGCCACTGTTCAGGGTGAGGCCGTTCGCCGGGCGGATGCGGTCCAGCGTGCCGTCCAGCTTCCACCAGTCGGCGGGCAGGTGGACGTGACCGATGCTCACCGGGGCGGTGAACTGTGCCAGGCCGCCGTCGGCCGCGGCACCCGGGTACTCGATCATCCGGCCGGACCGGGAGGCGGCTACAGCGCCGGGAAGCCGGTGCCCTGCACATCACCCGGAGAGGCGGCGGTCGGGTAGTCCTGCTCGCCGACACCGACCGGGAGCACCGGCTGGGCGGCGGGCAGCACATTGCCGCTGGTGGCGGTCCACTTCTGGTCGGCGATGTTCTTGCAGTCCCAGATGATCACCTGGGTGCGGGGGTTGCGGTTGCCGGCCGGGTCGGCGAGGCAGCCCTCTCCATGGCGCGCAGTCGCCGCCACGGCGGCCGCGGCACAGCGCAGTACGGCAGGCCATGCGAGGTGGCAACCGAAGTGAGGGCCGGACGCGAGATGCACTCTTGCGGATACCTGCAGGCTTGCGGATGTTCGCAGGCAGCGGGGTGCCGAGGCTGCAGCGTGGGGGACTGTGCGCTCTTCGTCTTCGTCTTTGTGGGTTCGTGACGCCCAGTGCTGCCGCCCTCGTGCCGTTGGGTGCACGAGTGCCGCGTCAGGTGTCTCAGCGGTGGGCGGCGCGGTTCATCTCGACGACGTCGTCGACGGTGGGGTTGGTACCGAGGGCTGCGATGCGTTCCGGGAGGCTGTCGCGGATGGCCGCGTCCTTGGCGCGGTCGGCCGCGGCCAGGGCCGAAGGCAGCTCGTCGAGGGTCAGTTCGGTGCAGTAGGCGGGGCTGTTCGGCTGCTGGCGCCAGGAGTCTGCCAGCGTGCCGGCGTCGTAGGGATCGAAGCCGGTGTCGTCCACCAGGCTCATGGCCACCTTCCGCGCCTCCTCGGAGTCGCCGGCGACGGGGATGGCGAGGCGGCCGGGCGTTCCCGCCGGAACACCCTTGGTCCGCTGGGTTTCGGCCAGCGCGGCGTTCCACGCCTTGACCACGGGGCGGCCGAGCAGCTCGGCGGTGTACACGCTCTCCACCTGGCCGCTGTCCACCGCCTCGATCGGCTCGCTGAGCATGCCGGGGTAGTAGTTCGAGGTGTCGATGACCACCGTCTCGTCGGGCACCGACGCGAACAGGTCCGCCAGCTGGCCCGCCACCCCGAACGGGATCGACAGGACGATGACGTCCCTGCCCTGGACGGCGGCGTCGGAGAGCTCCACCGCGCGGGCCCCGGACTCCAGCACCTCCGCCCGGACGGCCTCGGGGCCGCGGGCGTCGGCCACCTGGACGTCGTGACCGGCCGTTCTGAGCTTGGCAGCGAGGTTCCCGCCGATGACCCCGGCGCCTATGACAGTAATTTTCATGATTTGTTCCTTCAGAGGTTGCGCTGCCCCTGAGGGCAGCGCGATGTGATGGCCGGGTCGTGGTGCCGCCTGGCGTTGCGGGGGCCGGGGCGGGGTGCCCGGCGGTTTACGCCTGGGTGTCCTGTTGGCGGTAGCCGCTCGCGATGAGCGTGCGGAGCCGGTCGAGCGACTCCTTTTCGGCGCCGTTGCCTTTGATCCAGGCGATGGAGCAGGCGGCGAGGAATAGGTCGTTGCCTCGCACCGACGCGCGCACGCGCCCCGCGAGCTGCGCGGCTCGCACGTACTGATCGGTGGCGGAGATGAGGATGTCGCAGGGAATTGTCAGCGGGTTGTCCGGCTCCTGCGCCCGGGCCGCGGCCATGAGCGGGTCCGGCAGCCCGCTGAAGGCGCTGAAGTACTCCTCCATCGCCCGCAGCCACTGCTCCAGCGCCTCGGCCGGGTCGCCGAGCTGCTCGATGTCCGCCTGGCGGGCCACCAGCTCCTCGGAGCGCGTCTGCAACACGGCCGCCAGCAGCGCCTCCCGGGTCGGGAAGTGCCGGTACAGGGTGCCGGGCCCGACGCCCGCCTCCCTGGCCACCGCCTCAAGGGAAGTGCCGACCCCGTGCTGCAGGAAGTGACGCTGCGCGGTCTCCAGAAGGGCAGCGCGGTTGCGCTGAACGTCCGCGCGGGGCTTGCGTCCCCGCTGTTCACCGGCGCTCATGCGCCCTCCTGCCTCTCGTGATCCTGCGGCCGCATCAAAACGGATGCTGCCTCCGTACTTAGCCGAGAGTAAAACGGAGGCAGCGTCCGGTCAAACCGGCGGCCTGAGCGCGGAGCCCGGACATCGCAGGGTGCCAACATATTTGGCCGTAGATCGCAGGACAGAAGGGGTGCGGGCTGCACCGTTCCAGCGTGCCCTTGTCCGGCCCCTCCCGCGCCGAGCCCGGCCCGGTACCCGCTCCAGGACGTCAGGGGGTGAGCTGCTGGTGTCCGATGACGGAGAGCAGTTCGAGTTTGCTGTGGCTCTCGGTGCCGGGGCGGGTGGTCAGCACCACCAGGGTCTGGGCGCGGTTCTCGGTGTAAAGGAGCTGGGCGTCGACGTCGATGCGGCCGAGTTCGGGATGCAGGATGGCCTTGCAGTCGCCGTAGCGGGCGACCTCCCGAAGTTCCCACATGTGGACGAACTCGGGGCTGTGCTCCTGGAGTTCGGCGAGGATCCGGGCGGCTCGGGGGGTGTCGCTGCCCGCTGTCAGCGCGGCCCGCAGACGTGCCGCCTGGGCACGGCCGTGGCTTTCGTGGGTCTCCTCGGGATACACCAGACGTTCGGCCGGGTCCATGAACCAGCGGTAGTAGCCGCTACTGGCCAGACCGGTGTGGCGGGTCTGGTCGCCGAGCAGTGCCACGGCCAAGGGGTTCATCGCGAGGGTGTCGACCAGGTCGGTCGTTACCAGGGCCGGGGTGTCGTCGAGGCGGTCCAGGACCCGCATCAGCGTCGGGCTGACATGCTCCGAGCGCAGGAAGCGGGCCGGGGCGTTGTGGCCGATGAGGGCGAAAAGATGGTCGCGTTCGTCCAGGGTCAGCCGCAGCGCCCGGGCGAGAGCCGCGGTGATCTGGACTGAGGGCTGCGGGGCACGCTGCTGTTCCAACCGGGCGTAGTAGTCGGTGGACATGCCGGCGAGCTGCGCGACCTCCTCGCGGCGCAGTCCCTGGGTACGCCGGCGCGGCCCCTCGACCAGCCCGACGTCGCGGGGCCGCAACATCTCACGTCGCTGGCGCAGGAATTCCGCCAGTTCCTTCTTGTCCATGCCGTCCATCCTCGCCGTATCCCGCCCGGCTATCCAGAGACCACCGATCCATGGCTGAGCCCTCCTCTCCCACCCGCGCGAAGCCGCTCGTATGGCTGACTGGCCGACGCGAGGGCGCGCAGCGAGACGACCCGATGATCACCTACTCCTGCATGACCCGCTGGGCAATTCGCCGGCTGTCGGCGCTGCGCCGCTTTGGACCCAACGCTTTGACCGGCCCCTGCCCCGGGCCTCGTCGCCCGGCCCGTCTGACACGACGATGTTCGCCGTGTCAGACGGGCTCTCGCGTGCCCCTCGGCTCAGGACGCAGCCGGTCGTCTCCGTTGCGACGACCGGGGCGGAGCCGAAGGCACTTCCTTACCGCTCCGCGTCTTCGGCGAGGAGCTCCCCGAGGCGGTCCAGCTCGCGTTCGTCCATGATGCGGCCCGACAGGACCCGCCCGCGTGCTGTTGTTCCGCGCCTGCCACAGGTCGGTCAGCTGCCGCTGATCATGGCGAGGACGTCGTCGTAGGAGCCGTTGGCCTGCGCGTCGCGGATGAACCTGGCGCGCTCGACGACAATCTCCTTCGCGTCGGGCTTCTCGCGCAGCAGGTCGAGAGCCTCGGTGAGGAAGTCGTCCAACGGCATGGACTGATCGTTGTCCTGCTGGCCCATCAGGGTCGTGCGTACAGCCGGCGGGACCACCTCGATCACCTGGACGCCGGAGTCAGCACCGGCGAGCTGGATGCGGAGGCTCTCGGAGAAGGAGTGCAGCGCGGCCTTGGTCGCGCTGTAGGTCGGCGTGAACGGGAGCGGTACGAACGCCAGCGCGGAGGTGACGTTCACGACGACCGCGTCGTCCTTGCCCACCAGCAGCGGCAGGAAGGCGTACGTCATCCGGATCGTGCCGAGCAGATTGGTCGCGACGTGATCCTCGGCGGCCTGGAGTCCGGCCGGGTCGAGGACGCTCTCCAGCAGCTGAATGCCGGCGTTGTTGACGAGGACGTTCAGCCCCGGGTGGCTCGCCGCCACGGTCTCGCGGGCCCGGGCGATCGAGTCGGGGTCGGCGACGTCGAGGACGAGCGCGTCGATGCCCGCGTGCTCGGCCGTGATCTCGTCGAGGAGCTCCTTGCGCCGGCCGGCGACGATCACCTTGTTGCCGGCCTCGTGCAGACGCAGGGCCAGACCGAGCCCGATGCCCGAGGTTCCGCCGGTGATCAGGATCGTGTTGCCGGTGATCTTCATGGGGGTCTTGCTCCTTCGGTACGGCGGGCCGGTGAGCGCCCGCAGCCTCGACCGTAGGAGCGTCCGCGCAGGGGCGGGAGAGGAAGGTTTGTCCATGGATCGGCGGTCTCTGCCTCGTGAAGCGAACGCCGCCCGTCGGGCTGGGTCCTGCAGAAGCCGGACGGCGGGGCGCGGTCCCGGCCGAAGCGTCGTCCACGCCGCCGACTGCGAGGAAGCGCCCGCCAGGGCACCGCTGCTGACGCTGGATCAGGCGCTGGACGCCGCGGAGCATCCCGGTACCCGGCTGTGCTCCGTGGGCGGCCCATGCTCGACGTTCCGTACGAGCTGGTTGAGCACGTCTCGTGGCTCATCCACGCCCGATCGCGCCTTACTGCAGCGCCTGCTCCGCCGTCCGCATCCCTTACTACGGCCACCGTGAACTTCCGGAGCGCTACCAGCGATACAACCGCGACCACGCCCGTCTCCGCGCTCCAGGCGAAGGCGCCTTCGCTCGCCTCAAGTCCTGGCGACCCGATGGTGGCCGTGCTGGGGAGGATCGTCGGTCCATGGATATGTGATCCTCTCCCGCCCCCGCCGATACACCCCCATAGTCGAGACTGCCGGGCGCCCGGCCTCTGCGGCGAAGGAGAGAATCGCCGAGGCCAACGGCGCCTACGACCAGGTGCTGGCCATGCTGAGCGGCGCCAAGACCTGATCCAGCAACGCACAACATGGAGAGCCGAACGTGAAACCCACGACTGAAGACACCGTCGAAATCAGCAGGGCCCTGGCGCTGTGGGCGCACATCATGGACGACCACGCACTGGACCGTCTCGGCGAATGCCTCACCGAGGACGCGGTGTGGGACGGCAGCGTCTTCGGCGGCGACCCGGTCGTCGGGCTGGACGCGATCGCGGCCTTCATGAACGCCCCCGGACACGCGAAAGCCCACCACACGACGAACATCGTCGTGTCGGAGGGCCCGGGCGACGAGGTGCGGGCCCGATCCAAAGGTCTGAGCCTGCTGGAGGGCGGCGGTGTCGCCAGCGTCGTCTACGACGACGACCTGCGACGCACCGATGACGGCTGGCGCATTTCCCGGCGGGTCATCCATCTCACGTGGCCACGTCGCCGCTAGGAGGCCGCTGATATCGCCGTTCCCGGGGCTGGACTTGAGGCCGTCGGCGGGGTGCTCGGGCATTGAGGACAGCCGGAGCGTCGTGCGGGGCAACACCCTGCTGGAGTGGAATTCGGCCCACGCCTCGATCGTCTCCGGGCCGCGCGAATTAGCCGCCTTTACCTCGTGCCCGGCCGCGCTCAACCGCCTGGTCAACGTCTTGCCGATGTTCCCGGTGCCGAGAATGCCGATCTTCATGGTGAAACTCCTTGTCCGAAACGGAACCCCGGTTTCGGTGACCGGGGTTCCCGGACTTGGTCCCTGCGGCGCGACCGGGGCTGCGGCCGACCGCGGACGCGGTGGTGTCAGTGGGTGATGACGGCCTTGCCGAAGTGCCGGCCCGGTCCCCCGGCCCAGAACGTCAGGAAGTGAGCTGCTGGTGCCCTATGACGGAAAGCAGTTCGAGTTTGCTGTGGCTCTCGGTGCCGGGGCGAGTGGTCAGCACCACCAGGCTCTGGGCACGGTTCTCGGTGAACAGGACCTGAGCGTCGACGTCGATGCGGCCGAGTTCGGGATGAAGGATGGTCTTGCAGTCGTCGTAGCTCTGTGCGACCTCCTGAAGTTCCCACATGCGGACGAACTCGGGGCTGTGTTCCTGGAGTTCGGCGAGGATCCGGGCGGCTCGGGGGGTGTCGCTGCCGGCCGTCAGCGCGGCTCGCAGACGTGCCGCCTGGGCACGGCCGTGGCGTTCGTGGGTCTCCTCGGGAACCATCAAACGTTCGGCCGGGTCCATGAACCAGCGGTAGTACCCGCTGCGGGCCAGACCGGTGTGGCGGGTCTGGTCGCCAAGCAGCGCCACGGCCAAGGGGTTCATCGCGAGAGTGTCGAACAGATCGGTCTGCACCATGGCCGGGGAGTCGTCCAGGCGGTCCAGGACCCGCATCAGCGTCGGGCTGACATATTCGGAGCGATGGAAGCGGGCCGGCGCGTTGTGGCCGATGAGGACAAAGAGATGATCGCGCTCGTCCAGGGACAGCCGCAGCGCCCGGGCGAGAGCCGCGGTGATCTGGACGGAAGGCTGAGGAGCACGCTGCTGCTCCAGCCGGGCGTAGTAGTCGGTGGACATGCCGGCGAGCTGCGCGACCTCCTCGCGGCGCAGCCCCTGGGTACGCCTCCGCGGCCCCTCGACCAGTCCGACGTCGCGGGGCCGCAGCGTCTCACGCCGGTGGCGAAGGAATTCCGCCAGTTCCTTCTTGTCCATGGCCACATCCTCGCCGTATCCAGGCCGCCTATCCAGAGACCGCCAATCCATGGCTGAGCACTCCTCTCCCACCCGCGCCAAGCCGCCCATGAGCGAGGCCGATACCGAGGCCGCTCGCGGCAGGAAGACCCGATGGGCCCTTGACCTGCATGATCCGCTGGAAAATGCGCTGGCCGTCGGCGGCACGCCGCAGGCCACCGGGTATGGAAGGCGGCCTGCGGCGACGGTCCCCCGTCGACGGCGCCCGACGCTTTGGGAACGGCCGCGGACCTCGCGGCCGGGCTGGCGGACGACGATGTGCGCCGTGTCGGCCAGGCGCTCGCCTTCCCGACGGCACTCAGGACGGAGCCGGGGCGCCTCCCGTGCGACGAGCCTGGCGACGCCGAAGACGCTTCCTCAGCGTTCCGCGCCTCCGGTGAGTATCTCCCCCGAGGCGTTCCAGCTCGCGTTCGTCCCTGATGTGGCCCAACAGGACCTTCCCGCTTGCTGTTGTTCCGCGTCGGTCACTACAGGTCGGTCAGCTGCCGGCGATCATGGCGAGGACATCGTCGTAGGAGCCTGTGGCCACCGCGTCGCGGATGAACCTCGCGCGCTCGACGACAATCTCCTTCGCGTCGGGCTTCTCTCGCAGCAGGCCGAGAGCCTGAGTGAGGAAGTCGTCCAGCGGCATGGCGTGTTCGCTGTCCTCCTGGCCCAGCAGGGTCGTGCGCACGCCCGGCGGAACCACCTCGATCACCTGGACGCCCGCGTCAGCACCGGCGAGCTGGATGCGCAGGCTCTCGGAGAAGGAGTGCAGCGCGGCCTTGGTCGCGCTGTAGGTCGGGGTGCTCTGATACGGGACGAACGCCAGCGCCGAGGTGACGTTCATGACGACCGCGTCGTCCTTGCCCACCAGCAGCGGCAGGAAGGCGTACGTCATCCGGATCGTGCCGAGCAGGTTGACGGTGACGTGGTCCTCGGCGACCGGGAGTCCGGCCGGGTCGAGGAGGTTCTCCCGCAGCATGATGCCGGCGTTGTTGACCAGGACGTTCAGCCCCGGGTGGCTCGCCGCCACGGTCTCACGGGCCCGGGCGATCGAGTCGGGGTCCGCCACATCGAGGACGAGCGCGTCGATGCCCGGGTGCTCGGCCGTGATCTCGTCGAGGAGCTCCTTGCGCCGGCCGGCGACGATCACCTTGTTGCCGGCCTCGTGCAGACGCAGGGCCAGACCGAGGCCGATGCCCGAGGTTCCGCCGGTGATCAGGATCGTGTTGCCGGTGATCTTCATGGGGGTCTTGCTCCTTCGGTACGGCGGGCCGGTGAGCGCCCGCAGCCTCGACCGTAGGGGCGCCCGCGCAGGGGCGGGAGAGGACGGCTTGTCCATGGATCGGCGGTCCCTGGCTGAGCCGTGGAAGGCGCCCCTGCCGGTCAGCTCCCCCAGACCGGGCGCAGGGAGCCGCCGGTCGGAGACCCCGGTGGCCAGGATCACAGTCTGTGCGGTAACGGCGGATCCGTCGTTGCCGGGCCGCCTGCCCCGTACCCAGCGTCGGCGAGACGAAGAGGTGACGAGCGCGTCCGCCGACGGTGCAGCACCCGACCACCGTCGCTCCGTCGGTCCGTCGCTCCGTACGCGAGGGTCCATGTGCGATCTCGGTCGCCTGGTGGCCGTTCGGCGGTGAGCGGTCAGCGGCTCGGCTCGTAGGTGAGTTGCTTGACATGCCGCAGGGTCAGGGCGGTTTCCACGGCCTGCATGCCGTCGAGGCCGCCGATCTTCTCGCTGAGGTAGGTGTAGAGCTCGCTGGTGCTCGAGGTGGCGACGGTGGCGAAGCCGGGCTGGAAGATGTTGGCGACGACCAGCCCGGTCAGCATGGACACCAGGGACAGCACCAGGAAGTAGCCGATCGCCTTCACACCGATCCGGCCGGCCTTGCGCAGGTTGTCCATGGAGGCGATGCCGGTGGAGACCACGCAGAAGACGACCGGGATCACGATCATCTTGACCAGCGCGATGAACCAGTCGTTGAGCGGCTTCAGGTCCTCACCCAGCCCGGGCGCGAGGATGCCGACGGCGATGCCGAGGACGGCGGCCAGTACGACCTGGAACCACAGCTCACGTATGAGACGGCTCAACCGTGACCGCTGCGGGCGGCCGGCGGCGGCGGTGCTTGTCATCGTTGGTGCTCCCTTGCACGACGATCGTGTGTAGCCCTGTCCCGTGGGGGGGTGGTGCGGGGGACGCGACCCGGATCGCGCGCCCCCCGAGATGGCGGTCAGCTGTGCAGGGCGCGCAGCACCTTGTGGAAGGCGGCCTTGCTCTCGAAGCCGATGCCGGGGGTCTCGGTCAGGCCGACGCGGCTCTTGTCGACCACGGCGTCGTCGGCGAAGCCGCCGGTGGGCTGGAACTCACCCGGGTAGGACTCGTTGCCGCCGAGCTTGAGGGCTGCTGCGATGTGCAGGGAGAACTGGTGCCCGCCGTGCGGGATGCAGCGCCTTGATGACCAGCCGTGCCGGCGGAGCATGTCCTGGATACGCAGGTACTCCACCAGACCGTAGGAGAGCGCGGGGTCGACCTGGATGGTGTCGCGGTCGGGGCGCAGGCCGCCGTAGCGGATCAGGTTGCGGGCGTCCTGGAGGGAGAAGAGGTTCTCGCCCGTGGCGATGGAGCCGGTGTAGTGCTCGGCGACGGTGGCGTTGAGGTGGTAGTCGAGCGGGTCGCCGATCTCCTCGTACCAGAACAGCCCGTAGGGCTCGATGGCCCAGCTGATGCGAGGCCACGTCACCCACAGCCTCACCGCCACCGCCATCAGCGCCCTCGAAGACCGCGAGGGCATTCGCGTGACGTGACGCGCGGCGACCGGCGCCGTCGTGATCATGGCTGTCGCTGACGAGATGGACCTTCGTACTCAGGCCGCCGCGGGAACGTCCGAGCGCGTGGTCATCGGGCTCAGCCCGAAATGGCGCCCCTTTTTCCTGGCTCCGGCGGCGTGCTGGTGAGCCCGGCAGACGGTGGAGTTCACCGACACGGTCCAACCGATGTCGTCAGCACCATCGGCCGCTGCCAGGAGCGCAGCGTTCATTCCAGGCCGCTCACAAACGGCTGCCCAGGTGGGCTGTGGACAGCAAGGCGAGCCGGTGCGGTACTTCCACGCGATGGCCTCCAGGGTTCGACGATGGTCGGCCCATCGCCGACCACGGACCGGATCGGCCGGCATCAACGGCTCGATCCGGTCCCACATCGCATCAGTGATCACCCACCGGACAGACACGCCCGATCAACCGACGAGCAGATCAAAGAGACACGCTGGTCATCGGCCTCGGGGACGTCTTTTGACCGCTTGGTCCTACTGGCCCTGCGCCTCAACCGCGCGTCGGAAACCGCCGAGACCGACACCGCGAACGCCGAACAGGACCTTCGCGGGCTTGACAGCCAATCGAACGAGCGCCGTGACGCCCTATCAGAAGCAGCGTCGAACGAGCGTCAAGACATGTCCCCCACCGCCCCTCACGAAGACGGGGCAGAACGCTCATCGCCCGCACCCCGCTGTTCGAAGCAGCAGGTGAGGCATGTGACACGGGCCTGCGACGCACTCCACGCGATGGACTGAGGGAAACAGGTCGGGCACACCTCGACGCACCTGAGCAGTCCAAGAAACCGCAGGTCAGAGCGCCTTTGAAGCCGGCTCCAGAACCGCCACGCACTCCACGTGATGCGTCATCGGAAAGGCGTCGACTTGAACGCGCTACAGGAACCACCAGGTCAGCGCCGGTTTCTGGGCCAACCGACCGGCGTGCGGACGTCCGGAGCGTCAAACGAGCGTCATGACGGACAGGCCGTCCGTCCACTTCACCAACGCAGCCAGGCCACCGAGCAGGGCTACGAGGTGCGCCAGGTTGGACCGGACTGCCCCGACGGCCGGTCCAGGGCCTCCAGATGCCCCTCCAGCTCCCGCAGTGTGCTGAAGATCCAGCGATCGGCCGAGGCGGGTTCGCCGGACGGCAGGCACAGCTCGTCCAGCCGGTCGGCGTGCGCCTCCAGCACAGCCGTCTGCAGCGCCCCCGTGGAGGCGAGAACCTCAAGCGCGCACCGCACCAACGACTCGCTGAGACTCCCAGCAGTCCGCCGGACGTGGAACCCTCGTTCCGCCTGGCCGCCCACAGCAGGGCGCCCAGGTGCGACGAGGTTCCAGGACGAGGGTCATGAACTTCAGTCCATCGCTCGGCCTCGGAACAGAACAGGCTGCCTGGCGCCCCCCGCACAAGCCCCGGCACCCCCGCAGAGGGACCTCGCGGGAGCGGACGCCGAGGACCTCTCGCTGTACCGGGAAGAGTTTCGGCGGCGCCTGCCGGAGTCGCTGCACGAGTGGCGGGGCCCTGCTCACGGGGTCGTGGAGCCTCCGTGCGATGGAGGCCACGGACAGAGATGCGGTGTCGGCGCGCGCACCGACCCGGACCGTGGCCGGGGCGACCGACTGCCGGCCCTCAACTCGGCTGTCGAGTCACGCCCGAACGGCCTTCTGTGAAGTCGGCGTCCGTCGCAGGAGAGGCAGCAGTCCGATCGCCACGACCGCCGAGGCGAAGCCGAGGCTGCTCACGGCGGTGGTGCGGAGACCGGTGGCGGACTCCATCGCCATCAGGGTGAACGGGCAGAGGAACTGGCCGAGGAAGAACGACGCGATCCACAAGCCGGTGACGCGGCCACGGTTGGCGTACTCCAGCTTGGACTTCGCCCAGGTGAGCAGTGAGGGCAACAAGAAACCGGTGCCGATGCAGTTGAGGAACGTGCCGAAGATCAGGACCGCCACGTTGTGGGCCAAGCCGATCACGACAAACCCCGCCCCGCACACGACGAAGATCGCGGGCAGCCTGCGCTCCGGCCTGCCGATCATGGAGGCGAAGATGACACTCCCGCAGACGGTACCCGCGCTTGCGATCGCCGTGACCATGCCGATGAGGCCGCTTGACTCTATGCCCAGGCCGTTCATCAGATACGCCGTTTCCACCGGGACGGTATAGAACACGATGCCGCCGAAAACCGAGAGCACGCAGACGCCCGCCAGCCGGAGGGACGAGGCCGACCGCCGCGCGACGTCGAGCGCCTCCTCCACGGCACCATGCGATCTGGCGGCCTTCGACCCGGACTTGGGCAGGAACGCAGCCATCGCGGGGGCGAGGAGCAGCCCGACGGCGTAGAGCCGGAACGGGCCATGCCAGTCCGAGGCACCCATGGTGCCGCCGAGGATGATGAATGCGGTGGCCGAGACAGTGGCACACACGGTCTGCAGGGCCAGGTACTGGTCGCGCGCTCGGCCTTGGTAGAAATCGCCGATCATCGTCGTGCAAGCGGTCATGATGAATGCCTCCGTGACACCGAGCAGGGCTCGGCTGGCCACAACGGCATGAAGCGAGTCCAGCCACAGGGGGGCGGTGCCGAACAGCGCGTACAGAAGCGTCGCGACCACCAACAGGCGTTTGCGCCCGAAGCGGTCGATCATGACACCCGCGAGGGGAGCGAACAGGGCGAGCGTGAGGGCGGGGAGCGTGAGGATCATCGGGACCAGCGCGTCCGCGTGGGGTACCGAACCGAACCTCGCCTGCAGCTTCGACAGCATCGGCGCGAGCAGCACCGCGCCGAGGACCGGCAGACAGCTGCCGACCATCAGGAGCGTCAAGCGCACACGGCTCCCGGCTTCAGGCACGGGCTCGGTGCTCTGCACGATGAGAACGTCGGCGGGTACGGGCGGCGGAGCGAATCCAGGCATGCGAGGTCTCCACGAAGGCGGTCACCAAGGCGCGCAGTGGGGTACCGCCGTGGCCGTGCCAAGAAAAGGGATATCAGGGCTTGCATGACTATGGGTCAAAATGAACCTCACGCCTACCCCTTGACCCATTTGGCTCACCCATATCGGACATCCACCTCGTGAATTTCTCGACGCCCGCACCTCAGGCCCCACCTCCCCCGGCAGCCCGGCGATACTCCAGGGCGAGCCTGCTTGGCAGGTGCAGGGTGTTCTTGAGGTACTCCAGCGAGTACGTCGTCCCCATGCGGCAGCGGGCGCTGTTCGAGGCCCGCAGGAAGGTCAGCCGGACCACGTGGCTCCGGTGCGGACGGTCGCCGGGGTCGGTCGGTCGTCGCCTTGCGGCGCAGCACGTAGCCGACGACGGCGAGGCAGGGTCACCGTGATGAGGACCTGCCCAGCCGACGAGCCCATGTGCGCCACGGCCCCGTACAGCGCGCGACGGGAGCCGGTCCCCCACGCCGGCCAAGACGAGTCGAGGACATCGCACCGTACGAGCCGAAGTCGAACCACTCCCACGCGGTGCCGAGGTCGGGGCACCCGTCCCGGCGGCCATGGGAGCCTCCCGCGAAGCGGCACGCGCCGGGCGCGCCGACGGCACCTCCGGCGACAAAGGCCGCGGCTCACGAGGTGCACCGTGCCCACCGACGCCCGGACGGGCGGTAACCATGGTCCCTAGCCGCCCGACGCGTCCATGGTTCACGACTTCCGGATCAGAGGTGCATCGGTGCGGGCGGCGATGTCCTCGGCGGTGACATCCGGCGCGCATTCCACGAGAGCGAGGCCCTCGGGTGTGACGTCGAGGACGCCGAGGTCGGTGATGATGCGGTGGACGCACTGTTCGCCGGTGAGCGGCAGGGTGCATTCGGTGAGGATCTTCGGGCTGCCGTCCTTGGCGGTGTGTTCCATCAGGACAATGACGCGGCGGGCGCCGTGGACGAGGTCCATCGCGCCGCCCATGCCCTTGACCATCTTGCCCGGGATCATCCAGTTGGCCAGGTCGCCTGAGGCGGAGACCTGCATCGCGCCGAGCACGGCAGTGTCGATGTGGCCGCCCCGGATCATGCCGAAGGACAGGGCCGAGTCGAAGAAGGAGGCTCCGGGCAGCACCGTGACGGTCTCCTTGCCCGCGTTGATCAGGTCGGGGTCGACCTCGGCCTCGGTCGGGTACGGGCCTGTGCCCAGGATGCCGTTCTCGGAGTGCAGGATCACATGGACGTCCGGGGGCAGGTGGCCGGGTATGAGGGTGGGCAGGCCGATGCCGAGGTTGACGTAGGAGCCGTCGGTGAGTTCGGCGGCGGCGCGGGCGGCCATCTGGTCCCGGGTCCAGCCCAGCCGCGTTCCGAGGGTGGTGCTCATGCGCGTACGGCTCCTCGTGTCGAAGACGCGGAAAGGGAAAGGTGCTCGATCTGCTTGTCGGCGGCCTCGGTCGGGGTGAGGACCACGATCCGCTGGACGAAGATGCCCGGCAGGTGGATTTCGTCCGGGCTCAGCGCGCCCGGCTCGACGAGCTCCTCCACCTCGGCGACGGTGATGCTGCCCGCCATCGCGGCCAGCGGGTTGAAGTTGGCGGCGGCCTTACGGAAGACCAGGTTCCCGTGGCGGTCGCCGCGCCAGGCCCGTACGAGGGCGAAGTCGGTGGTGATGCCGTGCTCCAGGACGTACGCACGGCCCGCGAAGTCGCGGGTCTCCTTGGGCGGGGAGGCCACCGCGACCGTGCCGTCGGGCCGGTAACGCCAGGGCAGCCCTCCCCTGGCCACCTGGGTGCCCACCCCTGCCGGGGTGTAGAAGGCGGGGATGCCCGCTCCCCCGGCGCGCAGCCGTTCGGCCAGCGTGCCCTGCGGCACCAGCTCCACCTCCAGCTCGCCCGACAGGTACTGACGGGCGAACTCCTTGTTCTCGCCCACGTAACTGCCCGTGACACGGGCGATCCGGCCGTCGGCCAGCAGGACTCCCAGTCCGCGTCCGTCCACACCGCAGTTGTTCGACACGACCTCCAGGCCGGTGGTGCCCTGGGCGTGGAGTGCCTGGATGAGCACGCCGGGGATGCCGCTGAGGCCGAAGCCGCCGACGGCCAGCGACGCACCGTCGGGGATGTCGACGACCGCCTCGGCGGCGCTCGCGCGGACCTTGTCCATGAGAGAGAGGGCCTTTCTGTCGTGGCTGTCCTGCGTGGTCGCCGGTTCAGGCGTCCGCGCGCAGGGCGTCGGAGATCGACTTGACGCCGCCATGCGCGGTGAGTCCGCCGTCGACCGGTATCTCGGCCCCCGTGATGAAGGACGCCTCGTCGGAGAGAAGGAAGACGACGAGCGGGGTGATCTCGTCGACGGTTCCGGTCCGGCCGAGCGGTGTCTCGCGGACGTTCGCCTCTCGGAAGCCGGGCGCCGCGGAGGCGGTCATGTCCGTTTCTATGAAGCCGGGGTGGACGATGTTCACGCGGATGCCGACGGGCCCCAGTTCCATGGCGGCGGTCCGCGACAGGCCGCGCAGCGCCCACTTGCTGGCCGTGTAGGCGACCGGGTAGTGGCCGGTGAGCGCCGCGGACGAGCCGACGTTCACGATCGAGGAGCCGGGTGGCATCAGCGGGGCAAGGTGCTGGATGCCCAGCAGCGGGCCGGTGACGTTGACCGCGTGGACGTGGGCCATGTCCTCGGGGCGTACGGCGTCGAGGCGGGCTCGCCAGGTGATGCCGGCGTTGTTGACCAGGCCGTGCACCTGCCCGTACGCCTCACGCAGGTCGGCGGCGAGTTCCGCCCAGTCCTTCTCGTTCGTGACGTCGAGACGGCGGCAGCCGGGTGACTCCGAGACGTCGGTGGCGATCACCCGGGCGCCCTCGCGGGTCAGCGCCTCGGCCTCGGCGGCGCCCTGGCCGCGGGCGGCGCCGGTGACCACGACGACCTTGCCGAGCAGCCGCTTGGGGTGGAGGTCGGTCACGGCCGCTCCCGGGAGCGGCGTCGGGCGACGGGAACGGTCATGGGGTCCGGGCCGGCCACCACGGTGTTGGAGACGGAGCCGATGCCCTCGACGGTGAGGGTGACCGTGTCGCCGGGCTTCAGGGGAGGCGGGGACTGTTCACCCCGTACACCCCACAGCTCGGCGAGGCAGCCGCCGTTTCCGCAGGTCCCGGAACCGAGGACGTCGCCGGGGCGGACGACGGTGCCGCGTGAGGCGTAGGCGGCCATCTCCTCGAAGGTCCAGCTCATGTTGGACAGCAGATCCTTGCCCACGACCTCGCCGTTGATCTCGGCGGTGAGCGCCAGGCGCAGGAAGCCGTCCGCGTCGCGGTACTTGGCCAGCTCGTCGGCGGTGACCAGGTAAGGTCCCAGCGTGGTGGCGGTGTCCTTGCCCTTGCAGGGGCCGAGGCCGACCTTCATCTCGGCGGACTGCAGGTCCCGTGCCGACCAGTCGTTGAAGACGGTGTAGCCGGCGATGTGGTCGCGGGCCTGCTCGGGCGTGAGGTCGCGGCCCTCCTTGCCGATCACGGCGGCCACTTCGAGTTCGAAGTCGAGCACGGTCGAGCCGGGCGGCATGGGGATGTCGTCGTGCGGCCCGTACATGGCGTAGGGGTTGCCGAAGTAGAACGTCGGCGCCGCGTACCACCGCTCCGGTACCCCGGCAGCCCCGTCCACGGACCGCCGTACGCCCTCGACGTGTTCCTCGAAGGTGACGAAGTCCCGCACGGTGGGCGGCTGGAGCGGCGCCAGCAGTCGTACGTCGGAGACGTGGGGGCCGGCCGGGACGTCGACGGTCGCGGAGCCCGCGTCGAGCAGTTCGGGCAGGCCGCCGCCCTCGGCGAGCAGGCCGGTCAGTGAGCTGACGCCGGGCAGGGGGTGGAGCGTGCCGTCCTCTGAGACGACGGCCACGTGGCGTCGGTTGCGGTACTCGTACGCGGCGAAGCGCATGGCGGTTTCCTGTCGGCTGTCGGCGTGAGAGGTGGGTGCGGAGGCCGGGGGCGCGGCGTGGGAGTCAGGGCTTGACAGGGCCACCGCGCCCCCGGGGACTGAATGCTCCGCCGATCAGACCGGCGGAGCGACGAAGACGCCGCGGTCGACGTCGTTGAAGGACTCCTTGGTGACCAGTTCGTTCATGGGGTTGGCGGTGCCCCACTGGTCGGTGACCTCGGGCTGGGAGAAGTCGTAGACGTGCGGGTGCCAGGTGTCCTCGTCCAGCAGCTCCAACTCCGTCGTGTACTCCACCGTGTTGCCGTGCGGGTCGAGGAAGTAGGTGAAGGTGTTGTCGCCCGCCATGTGCCGGCCCGGCCCCCAGATCTTGCGGGCGCCGGAACGGATGACACGGCCGGAGCCGCGCATGTACTCGTCGATTCCGCGCATCTCGAAGGAGATGTGGTGCAGCGAGGTGTGCGGGGCCTTGGCGATGGCCATGGAGTGGTGCTGGTTGCTGATCCGCATGAAGTGCATGACGTCGCCGATGTGCGGATGGCCGAGCGTGTCGGACAGCCGGAAGCCGAGGTGCTCCTCGTACCACGCCTTGGTCTTGTCCAGATCCGGCGAGTTGAGCACGACGTGCGACAGCTTGACCGGGATCGACTCCTTCTCCTCGATCTTGCGGTGCTGCCGCACCTCGACGTCGGCCGACACCTCGATAGTGCGCCCGTCGACGTCGAAGAAGCGGAAGCCGTAACCGCCGCCGGGCGTCTCGACCTTGCCCGGCTGGGAGATCAACTGCACCCCTCCCGCGAGGAGTCGCTCGGCGAGCGTGTCCACGTCGGCGGCGCTCGCGGCACCGTAGGACACGAGGTCGAGACGCTTCTCCTCGGCCTTGCGCAGCCGGACGACGTACTGCTCCGGGCTGCCCTCGGCGGCCAGGAAGGAGATGCCGGAGTCCTCGGCGACCTTGGTCAGGCCCCAGACTCCGGCGTAGAAGTCGAGTTGCTTGTCGTAGTCCGGCACGGCGAGGTCGACGTGGCGGAGGTGGGTGAGCAGGCGGTTGTTCATGGGGGGGGCTCCTCAAACGAGGTCGAGCAGAGCGGCGGCGTTTCCGCCGCGGACGGAGTGGAAGTCGGTGTCAGGCAGGTCCGCGGCGCGCAGCGCGCCGAGCGGGTCGTCGGTGCCCATGTCGAAGGGGAAATCGGAGCCGAGCAGGACTCGTTCCGGGCCGACCGCTCGCAGCAACTCCCGCAGCACCTGAGGGTCGTGGACCAGGGAGTCGAAGTACAGCTGCTTCAGATAGCTGCTCGGTTCCCGCTCACAGTCCCGCGCGTCGGGACGGGCCCGCCAGGCGTGGTCGGAGCGGCCGATGTGTGTGGGCAGGTAGCCGCCGCCGTGCGCGGCTATCAGCTTCAGGCCCGGGTGCCGGTCCAGGACACCGGAGAAGATCAGATGGGAGAGGGCGACCGCGTTCTCGGCGGGCTGGCCGACGGTGTTGGACAGGTACCACTGGTCCAGGCGCCCGTCGAGGGAGCAGCCGAACGGATGCAGGAAGACCAGGGCGCCTGTCTCCTCCGCACGGGACCAGAAGGCTTCGTACGCCGGGTCCGACAATTCGTGGCCAGGCGCGTGCGAGGAGATCTCCACGCCCCTCAGCCCCTGGTCCAGGGCGTGGTCGAGCAGGCCGACCACGAGGTCGGCATGCTGGAGCGGGACTAGGCCCAGGCCGTGCAGGCGGTCGGGAGCCTTCACACAGTGTGCGGCGGTGCCCTCGTTGGCCAGTCGGCAGACCTTCTCGGCCAGTTGGGGCTCGGCCCAGTAGTGGTAGTGGGAGGGCGAGGGGCTGACCAGCTGGATGTCCACGCCCTGCGCGTCCATGGCCGTCAGGCGCACCGCGGCGTCCGTCAGCTTCGGCACCCGCGCGCCGACCATCGGACCGTTCACTGCCAGGGCCGCCGCGCCGTTGCGGCGCGCGTCGAGGGCGCGGGCCTCGGCGAGACCGGGATGACCGGCGACGGCCTCCTCGACCTCCGGGAGCAGGAGGTGGGCGTGGACGTCGATGGTCGGCGCGGAGGATGCGGTGGTGGTCACGGGCGCTCCTTGAGGAGGTTCATGGTGCGGCCGACCAGCCCGGCCATGTCGGCGTCGCGCACACCGTCCAGCTGCCACTGGCCGATCTGCATGGACGCCTCGACAACGGTGCACACCCGGGGAATGCGGCGGTCGTGGTAGACCTGGAGCAGCTCGTCGTCCCAGTCCCGGCCGTCGGCCACAGCCCCGCTGAGCAGCTCGGCGAGGACGAGGGCGTCCTCCAGGGACATGGCCGCGCCCTGGGCCATGGTGGGCGGGCAGCAGTGGGCGGCGTCGCCGATGAGCACGACCCGGCCCCGGTGCCAGGAGTCCTCGACCAGCAGGCGGTCGAACCAGGTGTAGTTGACCTTCTTCGGGTCGGTGATGTGCTCGGTGATCTCTGGCCAGACCCCGCCGTAGCTCTGCGCCAGGCGGCGCATCTCGTCGGCGTAGGTGGCCGGGTCGATGGAGGCGCGGTCGCGACACCCTTCGACGACGTACGCGTAGATGGTGTTTTCGCTGGTGGGGCAGTAGCCAGCGATGTAGGCGGGGCCGCCGTAGGCGAGGTCGGTGCGCGTCACCCTCTCGGGCCGCGGGGCGGCGATGCGCCAGATGGCCATGCCGGTCGGCTCGGGTTTGTCCGTGATGCCGATCGCGGCGCGGGTGGCGGAGTTGACTCCGTCGGCGCCGATCACCAGGTCGTAGCGGCCCTCGCCGCCGTCGCTGAAGCGCACCGCGACACCGTCGGCGTCCTGCTCCAGCGCCTCGACGGTGATGCCGAGGCGAACGCCGGCGCCGGAGGCGCGGACCGTGTCGATGAGGATCTGCTGCAGCTGGGGGCGCTGCATGCCGAGGGTGGCGGGCAGGTCCTCGCCGCCGGTCCGGATGTCCTCGGCGACGAACAGGACGGCGCCGTCGGGGGTGGTCACGCCCAGCGAGCCGAAGGCGTATCCGGAGGCTTTCACCCGTTCCCACACGCCCAGTTCGCGCAGCACCCTGAGGGCGTTGCCCTGGAGGGTGATGCCGGAGCCGGTGGTGGCGTTCCAGTCCGGCTTGGCCTCGATCAGGTCGACGGCGATGCCGGCGCGGCGCAGCAGGACGGTGACGGCGTTGCCTGAGGCGCCCCCGCCGATGACCAGGACGGTGGGTGTGCCCCCGGCCGGAGGCTGGGAGAGAGAGCGGCTGTCAGCCATGTCGGGGATTCCTCCCGGGGTTGGGCCGCGCGACTTCGGGCGGCGGGGGCTGCGGCTCGCCCGCTGCGAGTGCGGGCCAGAGGTGGGGACGGGTCACCCGGCGAAGCGGGTGGAGCGGTGGGGGCCGGATGCGCCGCTGCTGTCCGGGGAACGGCGCATCCGGCAGTGGTGCGGGTTACTTGACGGCGATCGGATTGACCGGGGAGCCGACGGCTCCGGTGATGGGCAGGGGCGCGGCGGTCAGCCAGAACTCGTACACGCCGTCGTCGGCGCAGTCGGCGGCGAGAGTGTCGAGGTCCCACATCTCGCCGATCAGCAGGCCCATGTTGGGGATGACGACCTGGTGCAACGGCTGGAAGGCGCCCTCGAACTCTTTGGGGCGGACCTCGAAACCCCAGGTGTCGGTGGCGATGGCGGCGATCTCGGTGCCGTGCAGCCAGCCGGCGGTGGTGAACGACAGGCCGGGCGCGGGGCCGCCCGCATAGTCGCCCCAGCCTTCGCGGCGGGCGCGGGCGAGACGTCCGGTACGGACGAGGACGATGTCGCCGGGGCCGACGGTCACCCCATGGGCCTCGGCGGTCTGCTCAAGGTGCTCCTCGGTGATGGCGAACCCGTCGGGCAGCTCTCCCCCACTCTCGGCTCCGCTCGAACGGGAGGTGCCCCCACCCGTGCCGACGACCAGGCCCACGTCCAGCAGCACGCCGCGTCCCGCGACGTACGGCGCCATGTGCTCGATGCCCGTGACAAGGTCTCCGTCGGAGGTGACGACCTTCTCCGCGCAGCGTCCGTTCCACGCCTTGCCGTGGTCGAAGATGTGCCCGAGGCCGTCCCACTGGGTGGAGCACTGCAGCGGCATCGCGATCACGTCGTCCGCGCCGCCGATGCCGTGCGGGAAACCCTGGTTGCCCAATGCCGCGTCGGTTCCCGTGTCGAGCATGGTGTGCACCGGGTTGGTGCGGCGGCGCCAGCCCTTCTGCGGGCCGTTCATGTCGAACCGCTGGGAGAGGGAGAAACTGGCACCCCGGCGCACGAGCGCCGCGCCCTCGCGTCGCTTGGCCTCGTCGAGGAAGTTCAGTGTGCCGAGCACGTCGTCCTCACCCCAACGCCCCCAGTTGGAGTACGCCTTGGCGGCCTCGGCTATCGCGCCCTCCGGGTCGCGGCGGTCCAGGCTCATGCCGTTCCCTCCGCGACACAGCGGGTGCGCTGCACGCCCAGGCCGGTGATGGAACCCTCCATGACGTCGCCGTCGCGCAGCAGGCGTCCCCAGTGGAAGCCGTTTCCGGCCGGGCTGCCGGTCAACACCAGGTCACCGGGCAGGAGTTGAGCCGTCTGTGAGGCGTACGACACCAGCCGGGCGACTCCGAAGAGCATGTCCTTGGTGGACTCGTCCTGCATGGTCTCGCCGTTCAGCTTGAGCGTGACCCGCAGATCACCGGGGTCCGCAATCGACTCCGCGGGTACGAGCCACGGGCCGAGCGGCGTGAAACCGGGAGCGTTCTTGCAGCGCAGCCAGTCGGTGCCGATGGCCTTCATGTCCGGGCGGAACACGGTGGCGCGGTCGGTGAGGTCGTTGGCGATGGTGTACCCGGCGACGTACTCCAGGGCCTCCTCGACCGTCACCCGGTAGGCGGGCTTGGCGATGACGGCCGCCAACTCCAGTTCCCAGTCCGGCTGTTCGGCCCAGGCGGGCAGGACCACGTCGTCGTAGGGGCCCGTGATCGCGCTGGGCAGGCCGATGAACACGTAGGGCAGGTCCTCGGCGGCCCGGCGGTCCATGACCGCGGCGATCTCCGCTCGTGCCTCCTCGACGGTGCGGGGGTCGTCGGGGGAACGGTGGGCGACCTCCAGATCGATCACGTGCTGCCGGTAGTTGGCGCCGGACTGAAAGATCTGCCGCGGCTCGATGGGGGCGTGCACCCGCAGGCCCTCCAGTGGCAGCCAGCCGGGGGAGTCGTCCTCCGCCAGGGTGCGCAGGACGGGGAGGGTCTCCTCCCACCGCTCCAGGACTGCGCGCAGATCCGACGGCGCCCAGTCCAGGGCGCCGCGCAGATCGAGTACCCGGTCATCGGCCAGGAGGCCGGGAAACGACTCCCCGTCCTGAGCGGAGAACGTGCCGAGCGCAAACGGACCGGCTGATTGCGCGAGCATTGCCATCAGATTTCCTCCTGCGGGGTCGGGGTCTACTCTGACCCTGATCGGCCAATCACGGAAATTAATCCTGTGGATGTGCCAAATCCACGTCATGGATGACTCTCGTTGCAAGGTGGTTTGCCGGTGAACCTGTCCCGACTCGACCTCAATCTGGTCCTCGCCCTTCGCGCGCTGCTGGAGGAGCGCAACGTCACCCGGGCCGGCGAGCGCATCGGCCTCAGTCAGCCGGCCATGAGCGCCGCGCTGTCCCGGCTGCGCCGCCATTTCGACGACGAATTGCTCGCCCGCACCGGCAACACGTACGAGCTGACTCCGCTCGGCGCCGCCCTGCGCGAGCGCAGCGCCACCGCGTGCGACCTGCTGGAGCGGGTCTTCTCCAGCCAGGCCGACTTCGACCCGGCGGCGGAGTCACGTGAATTCACCCTGCTCGCCTCCGACTACGGGGCGGCCGTGTTCGGTGCCGCACTCGCCCGCACCCTGCACGAGGAGGCGCCCGGCATCCGGCTCACCTTCCAGCACCCGGCACCGTCCGTCGTGGAGAACACCGCCGCGGTACTGAGCACCGTCGACGGACTGCTGATGCCGCACGGCGTCATCGACGGTTTGCCCGCCGTCGACCTCCACCAGGACCGCTGGCTGTTCCTGGTCGCCGACGATCACCCCGAGATCGGTGACGCACTCTCCCTGGACCAGCTGGGGCGTCTGCCCTGGGCCGTCTACCAGCGTCCCTACGACGCCCCGGCCGCCCGCCAGCTCAGCATGATAGGGATCAGTCCCCAGGTGGAGGTGTCCGTGCAGACCTTCCAGCTGCTGCCCCTCATGGTCGAGGGCACCCGCCGGATCGCGATGATCCAGGAGCGCCTGGCGCGCAAGGCGGTCCGATCGGCCGCGGTGCGCGTCCTGCCCTGCCCCTTCGAGGCGGTACCGGTGCGGGAGGCGATGTGGTGGCACCCGGTGCACGCTCAGGACGCGGGCCACATCTGGCTGCGGCAGAAAGCCGCGGAAGTGGGCGCGACACTGGCGGGCAACGGCTACAGCTATGGCAAGGGCCCAGGGAAGGCCGTGCCCGTCGACCAGAGCGCGGGGGTGCTGCCGGGCCAGCTCTGACCGGGCCCGGCAGCCCGTGATCGACGCGCTCTCAGTGGTCTTCCCGCACGCCCTCAGGCCAACTGCTCCGGCAACGGCCGCGGATCGACGGCGCCTACCCGGCGGCGGGCCGCCCACAGCCCCGCCGCGACGAGGGCGGCGGCCAGCCCCAGCACGCCCACCGCACCGGCGAGACTGCCGGTCGCGGACTCCCCGGCGAGCAGCACCAGCGGGCAGATGAACTCACCACCGAAGAAGGCCGCCGTCCACAGCCCCGTCCCGCGGCCTCGGTCCTCGAACGCCAGGCGGGACATGGCACTGGTGAGAAGGGCGGGCAGCAGCATGCCGGTGCCCACACAGTTGACGACCGCCCCGATGACCAGCAGCGGGGCACTGCCCGCGAGGAACATCACCCCGAAGCCGACCGCGCAGACCGCGAAGACGGCGGGCAGCATCGGGTCGGGAGAACGCTTGAGCCGGGCGAAGGTGACCGCTCCGCCCACGGTCGCGGCACTGGCGATCGCGGTGGCCAGTCCGATCACGGCGGTGTTCGCCACCCCGAGGTCGTCGAGCAGGTACGACATCTCCACCGGGACGGTGTAGAAGACCATCGCCCCGAAGAAGGTGAGGGCACAGATGCCGCCCAACTGCCGCCAGGGGAACGAGCGGCGGGCCTCCGTCTCCGCCGGAGTCTCCTCGCCGTCCGCACGGGCCGCCGGGCTGGGCAGGGCGGTTGCCATCAGCGGGGCGAGCACCAGGCTCACGGCGTAGACCCAGAAGGGCACGCGCCAGCCCGCCGATCCGGCGGCGCCGCCGAGCACGAAGAAGACGGTGGCCGACGCGGAGGCGCACACGGTCTGCAGGGCGAGGTACTTCACCCGCCGCCGGCCGGTGTAGTAGTCGCCGATCAGAGTCGTGCAGCAGGTCATGATCGCGGCCTCGGCGACTCCGACCAGGGCGCGGCTGGCGATGATACCGCCCAGCGAGTCCAACCACAGCGGTGCCGTGCCGAACAGCGCGTACAGGACGGTCGCCACGACCAGCAGGCGCTTGCGGCCCACCCGGTCCACGATCACCCCGGCGAACGGGGCCAGCAGCGCCAGTGCCAGCGCCGGGACGGTCAGCGCGAGGGGCACCAGCGCCTTGGCCCCCGGGACCGACGCGAAGTGGTCCTGCATCTTCGGCAGTACCGGGGCGATCAGCACCGCCCCCAGGATCGGCAGACAGCTGCCCGCCATCAGAAGGGTCACCCGCAGCAGATGCGCCGGGCCCGAGACGGCGACGGCTGACGGAGTGGTGGCATCGACCGCCGCAGGAGGCGGCGGGGGCACGGAACCGGGCATGGCGACTCCACGGGGCGGTGTAAGGAAGTGGGCATGCCTCAAGGGCGCCGACGGCGCACGGCATGCTGGGAAGCTCGCACGCCGGCGCCATCCGGACAGCGGCGTGCGGTAGCGACGACTATGGGGGCGCCGAAGCGCCGGTGCCATCCCCTGCGCGATCCGAATCCCGTATCCGGGTTATCCACGCTGTGGATGGGACGGCCAACCGTCACGCAGACGGAAGACGTGCACGACCGTTCCTGCGCAGCGGTGTCCCGAAGCTCGGTCGTCCCGGCCTCCGGGACACCGCCGACAGCCGACACGTCGCGCACGCCGGGCAGCGTCAGCGGACAGGCAGCGGCAGGACGCGCCGATAGGCGGCGACGGCGACGACCGCAACCACCACATGCATCCCCATCAGCGCGGCGACGGCCAGCGGCCCACTGCCGGGCGTACCGCCACCGAGCAGGGACAGGTCGGGCCCGAACGACACGACCACGAGCACGGGCACCAGCCACCGCAGCAGCCCCGCCGGGTTCTTGGCGACACGACGGACGACCGCCCAGCCTATGGCGCCGAGGACGACGCCGAACACCGTCAGCGGCCCGTACGCGGAGGGGTGCAGCGGAGCGAAATCGCCCGACGCCCCCGCCGCGCGGGCGAGCAACGCGACCACCACGTCTCCGAGGACGGCCACGACAGCCGCCGCGAGAAGCCCCGCGACCACGGTCAGGCCGCGGGAGCGCGGCGCGGGCGGGGCGGACGATACGGCTTCGGGAACGGAACCGGGCATGGGGACCTCCTGCGGAGAGCTCAAGAACGACAGGCGCAGCGCCGAAATGGCAGGCGTTTGATTCCTCAAACATGTGGGACGCTACCCCGAAGTGTTTGATCAGGCAAACATCTCGGTTAGAGTGGCCGGCATGACATCCCCCCGTTGGCTCACTCCCGAGGAGCTGCGAGCCTGGATCAACTTCCTCGACTGCTCGACGCTGCTGAGCGACTACCTCGATCAGCAGTTGCGGCGCGAGGCGGCCATGACACACGCGGACTACAGCCTCCTGGCCCGCCTGTCCGTGGCACCCGACCGCGCCCTGGGGATGTCCTTGCTCGCCGAGCAGTTGAAGTTCACCCGCAGCCGCCTCACGCGCGCGGTGATCCGCCTGGAGGAGTCGGGCTACGTGCGGCGCCGGGAGGACCCGGCCGACGGCCGCGGACAGCTGGCCGAACTCACCGATGCCGGCATGGAGTTGATGAACAAGGCCGCTCCCGGCCACGTTGCTGCCGTACGCCGCGTGGTGTTCGACGCCCTCAGCCCCGAACAGGTGGAGCAACTCGCCACCATCACCGCCACCATGGCCGCCTCCCTCAAGCAGGCCGGCGAGGAGGACGCCTACCCGGCGGCCCTGCCGTGGCATCGCCGCTGACTTTCGAGAACCTGCCCCGTTCACCGGGCTGAGCCCGCGTCAGTTCGGCAAGCCGATCACCGCGTTGCGGCGCGAGGGTGCGGATCCGGTGCGCAAGGGCCGGCCGTGGCGCCTGCCGCTCGAGGGCCGCGTGCTGCTGGTCGCCGCGTACTGGCGGACTGACCTGACCCTGCACCAGCCGGCACCGCTGCTCGGGGTGTCCAAGTCCGCAGCCGACCGCATCATCGACCACCTCGGACCTGCGCTCGCCGCTCAGCGACGCAAGCGGTTCCGCAAGGACACCGTGCTGGTCGTGGACGGCACCCTGGTCCCCACGGTCGATCACAACGTTGCCGAGCAGCCGGAGAGTTACCGGTACCCGACCAACCACCCGGTCGTGATCGATGCCGACACCCGGCTCGCCCGGGCGGCCGGATCCCGCGGCTGAAGTCGGGCGTTCTCAAGGCGGCCCGGTGGGGCATCGCCCGACCTTCGGCATGCCGAAGCACAAGCACCGCCTGGCCACCGCGCCTGACCGGGCCGGTGTAAGGGCCGCTTTCATTCCGAGCGTCATCCGAGCGTCGAGGATCCCGCAAGAGCCACTTGAAGGCATCGCCCTTGCAAGCGCCTCGCTCACGAATTCGCAGCTCAGAGAGCTCTCAAAGATCGATCCGTCCGCTCGACCCGCTGCACGGAGGGAAACAGGTCGAGCAACCCGCCGGGGCAACAAAACCGCAGGTCAAGAGCCCTTCGCAACCGGCTCAAGGATTGCCACGCACTCCACATGGTGCGTCATCGGAAAGATATCGGACTGATCGAGTTCCGGAAAAGGCCACGTCAGATGCGATTTTCCGGCTCGCTGACCCGCGTACGGTCGCCCAAAGCGTCAAACGAGCGTCACGACCGACACAGTCCCTCCCCACTCAAGATGACGTCGGTGGTGTCCTCCAGACGCAGCGCGTCAGCGCGCGCCCCGCCCAACCACAAGATCAGCGTCACCATTAGCCGCCGCGGGAGCCGCGCGTTCTCGGGCAGACGCCCCTCACCTGGGAATAGCGGGTGCACGACCTGCTACGCCGTGAAGCGAACCGAGCGCCCAGGTCTGAGTCCAGGCCAGCACCGGGACGCCACTATGCCCGCTTCCGACTCCAGGGACCTCAGAAACTCGGAAACTACTGCGCATTCACCATTTGGCGGGCATCATCTAGGGACCGTGAAGCGTCCGGGAACCAGGCACGCGCGGTTCGAGGAAGGGGGGGGAGGGTGCCCTCTGCCATGATGCGTGCCGCCCGCCTTTTAGCCACGCATGAGACGACGCCGGTGCTGCGCGCGGCAGCCGGCCGGGCCTTGGCTCCGACGGGGGCGGTGCCGGTTTGTTCCGGCATCGGTGTCGCGCCCGACTGCGCGAGCGGGGTGCTGTGCACGACCCCCGCCGAGTGCGCTTCCGCAGTGAGCGTGGGCACTCCTTACGTGTACGCCCGCCCGGTGACCAACGCATCCGACATGCCTGCCGCGGCGAACGCCGCGGCTCTGCTCACCGCCGGTGGAGGTACGACGAGCCACGCTGCGGTGCTCGCCCGGACCTGGGAGAAGCCCAGCGTGGTGGGCGCCGGATTCACCCTGGGCAACGGGACGCTGAACCTCCCGGACGGCGACGTCCTGCCCTCCGGCGAGTGGGTCACTGTCTGCGCAACGACCGGAACGGTGTGGCGGGGGCGGCTGGATCGGCACGAGGACGAGCGTGCGCTCGACCTCGTACGCAAGTTGAGCGAGGCAGCCGAGACCTTGGCCGCACTTCCCGGACCGGCGGTGTACGCCAATGCCGACACCCTCGCGGAGACAGAGCGCTGCACGGCGCTCGGCGCGACGGGCGTGGGCGTGGCCCGCTCCGAGCACATGTTCTTCGGCGCGGACGAACTTCCACAGCTGCGCATCGCCCTGTGGTCCGATCAACCGGCGCAGCGACAGGCGGCGCTGGCTGCGCTGCGCGACCTTCTGGCGGCCAAGTGCCGCGCGTTGATGACCGGCTGTGCGGGCAGAAAGCTCGCCATCCGCCTTCTCGACCCACCTGCGCACGAGTTCGCCGCGCCGCAGGACATGGCGCGCCTGCGGGAGCAGAATCCCATGATGGGTGTACGGGGAAGCAGGCTGGGCGTGCTGCGTCCGGACCTGTATCGTACGCAGGCTCAAGCGATCGTGGAGGCCCATCTCGCGCTGCCTCCGGCCCAGCGCAGCCGGCTCGCGATTCTGCTGCCCTTCGTCACCACAGGTGCCGAGGCCCACGCTGTCCGCCAGGCACTCGAACTGCCGGCGGAAGTCACCGTGGGGGCGATGATCGAGACTCCGGAAGCGGTGTTCCGGGCCGCCGAAATCGCTGCCGAGGTCGACTACTTGAGCGTCGGGACCAACGACCTCGTGCAATTCTCTCTCGGGATGAGCCGCGACGACGTCGCCACCACGCTGCTGCCCGCCTATCTCTCCCAGCGACTGCTCGACGACGACCCGATGACGCATCTCAATCATTCCGCCGGGACGATGGGGCTGATCCGGCTCCTGACGGGCATCGTGCCGGACACCCCATGGGGCGTCTGCGGTGAACACGCCGCCGACCCTTCGTCGCTGACAGCGCTCCTGCCCCTTGGTCCGGACTTCGTGAGCGTGAGCGCTGCCGGAGTGCTGTCCGCCCGCATTGAGGTGGGGCGCCACCGGGCACGCGGTCTGCTGAAACCGGACGAAGAGGTCACCGCGTACAAGGGCGGCCGTGCATGACCACGCGGGTTCGCGAAGGGGATCGACGGACATGAACGGTCGTCAGCTACCCAGCCGCTATGTCTTCTCCTATGTCAACCCGGACACGGACGGCGTGGGCGGTTGCCTCGCATATGCCGAATGGGCTTGTCGGGTGCGGGCGGAGACGTACACACCCGTCCTGTGGGGAGCCCTGGACGCCGCCACGCGGGTGGCCTTGCGGCATTACGCGGTAAAGGCGCCCTCCCCGGTGGGCAGCCTTCCTCCGGACTGCCGCATCGTCCTCGTGGACACCCACCACCTGGCCCAGCTGCCGGCCCGGCTGGATCCACGGCAGGTCGTGGAGGTCATCGACCACCACCCCCATGGAGACACCGCTGCCTTCCCGAACGCGCGGGTGCAGAACGAAGCGGTCGGCGCAGCGGCGACCCTCGTCGCCGAGCGGTTCGACGGGGCTGGCATCCTGCCTTCACCGCCCGTGGCCGGGCTCCTGGCCTCGGCCATCGTCTGCAGCACCTGGAATCTGAAAGCCCCTTCCACCTCGGACCGGGATCATCATGCCCTCGACCGCCTGCGTACGGTGACGGATTTCCCGGCTGTCTTCGCCCAGGAACTGCTGGTGACCTTGGACCACGCGCCCGCGACTCACGACACCACCACCTTGCTGTCCAGGCACGCCAAGCGGTTCCGCTTCGGTGCCGAGGGCGACAGCCATGTGGTGATCGTGCAGATCGAGTGCTCCCGGCCCACGGCGGTCACCGAACGCGGCGACCTCCTGGACTCGATCCGCGCGATGGCCCGGCGGGAGAACGCCGACCACTGCTTTGTGTCTGTCGTCGGCCTTGCCGAAGGCATCACTGTCGTCGTCTGCCCCGACCCCGGCACCCGGGCACTTCTGGAGCGGGTCCTGGACCTCAGGTTCATCGACGATGTCGCGCAGGAGCACCGCCTCATGCTGCGCAAGACGGACTACGTACCCCGGCTGGGCTCGCACTTCGGCCGGCCGGACGGAGCTGGCGACCTGATCGTCGTGAGGAGTGATTCGTGAGCGAAGACAACGGTGCCGGAGACAAGGTGGAACTCGGCATGGCCCACGGCCGGTTCCAGATCTTCCACAGGGACCACTTGCGCTACATACTCGCCGCGAAACAGCGTTGCCGCCGCCTGCTGGTGGGAATCACCTCGCCTGACCCGGCCGAGGCGCCTTTGGAGCGGACCGCACCCCATCGCAAGGAGCCGGCCGCGAACCCGCTCACGTACTACGAGCGCATGACCATGATCTCGTCATGTCTGTACGCCGAGGGACTCGGCGGGCACGAGTTCGACATCGTCCCTTTCCCCATCGAGTCGCCCGGGGAACTCGCCAACTACGCGCCCCTGGACGCCGTGCACTTCCTCACGATTCACGACGCCTGGGGAGAGGAGAAGACCGCACGGTTGCGCGGGCTGGGTTACCGGACGGAAATCCTCTGGCGCTCCGCCCACAAAGAGATCTCCGGCACCCGGATTCGCGCGGCCATGGCCGCGGGGGAAGGCTGGGAGCACCTGGTGCCCGTAGCCACCCGCGACTTCCTCGTGGCGCACCGCATACCGGCCAGGGTCGCCCGGCGGACGACAGCAGCGAGGTGAACATGGCCAAGGTCTATGTGATCGTGTTGGACGGTGCCGCCGACCGACCGGTGGCCGCTCTCGGCCACCGCACCCCCCTGGACGCGGCGCGGACACCCGCCCTGGACGGACTCGCCCGTCAGGGACGGTCTACCCTGATCACCGTCATCGGGGAGGGAATCTGGCCGGAGTCCGACTCAGGCGCCATGGCACTGCTGTCGTACGACCCGCTCCTCCATTACACAGGACGCGGCCCGTTGGAGGGGTACGGGCTCGGCATGGTGCGCGATGACGGCCGCACCATCGCCTTCCGGGTCAACTTCGCCAGCCGTGACGAATCGGCCGGCACCCTCGACCGGCGCACGGCGCGCGGACTCGACGACAGTCGGCTTCAAGCTCTGGCAGCGGCTGTCCGCGATCAGGTTTCGCTGGCGGATCTGGGAGTGCGATTCGATCTGTTCGCGTTCAACCGGCACCGCGGCATCCTGTCCTTCACCGCCGAAACGGGCGATTTGTCCGGGCAGGTCACCAACACCGACCCCGGTTTCCGCAACGTCGGCGCCTTCGGCTTCCCGGTCCCCGGTTTCGACCCCCGACCGCTGCTCGCCCGCCCCCGCACTCCGGCCCCGGCGGCGGTTCGCGCGGCCCACGTCGTCAACGCGTTCGTGGAGCGCTCCTCCGCCGTCCTCCGCTCTCACCCCGTGAACCGGGAGCGTCTCGCCTCCGGGGACATGCCCGCCAACCTTCTCCTGGTCCGGGACGGCGGCGATCCACCGAAGTCCTTGGCCGGGTTCCGGGAGAAGTTCGGCTGCTCCCTGACCATCATGGGCCAGATCCCCGCAGAGCGGGGCCTGGCCGAACTCATGGGCGCCGAGTTCGCCTACAGCATGCCGGAGCCCGGGGAGTCGGAGGCCGTATATCTGGGCCGCGCCGTGCGCCAGGTCCTCGATGCCCGCACCGACGTGGTCTTCCTGCACCTCAAGGGGCCCGACGAGCCGGGTCATGACAATCGGCCCCACGACAAGAAGCAGGCCATCGAACTCATCGACGGCAGTTTTCTGCGCCCCTTGCTGGAAGCTGTCGATCCGCAGGACGTCATCGCCGTCACCTCCGATCACGCCACCCCTTGCGAACTGGGCATCCATTCCGACGATCCAGTGCCCGCGCTGGTCCGGGCCCCGGGCCTCGAACCCGATGACACCACCCGGCTGACCGAGACTCAGGCGGCTGGGGGCGGCCTGCCAGTCGGTCGGGCGGTTGATCTCATGCCGTACCTCGTGAAGGTCCGGCCATGACGCCACCGGCTATCCACGACGTCAAGATCCGAGCCATCTTGAACAGCGGTGGCGGAGTGGCCGCCGAGGCGGAACTCGTGCTGAGTGACGGGACCGTCGGCCGTGGCTCCGCACCTGTGGCCATCAAGCCCGGGCGCCGGGAACGGCCGGTGACCGACTACCTGCGCATCGGTTCGCCTCCGCCCATGGACGTGGTCAAGGCCCTCTCGGCGCTCTCGGGCCGCAGCCGTGACGGTCAGGAAGCCGTCGATGCGTGGCTCGACGGACAACTGCCGGTCCTGGGCACCGATGTGGCCCTGGCCGTCTCACTCGCCTACGCTCGCGCGTCCGCAACAGCGTCCGGCCGGGGGTTGTACAGCTACTTCGCGGCGCTGTCGGGAACCGAGCCGGCCTTTCCCGGTCTGCTCGCGGCCGTCGTCTCCGGGGGTCTGCACCGCCGCGGCCACGGAGTCCCCTTCCAGCAAATCATGTTCGCCACCGAGCGGCACTGCCCCGAGGAGACCATCCCGCTGATCCTGGAGGCGTACACGCGGGCCGAGCGTCTGTTTGAGGCACGCGGGCTCCTCGTCGGCCACTCCGCCTCCGGCGGCATGCTGCTGGACTCGGCGGATCTCTCACTGCCCCTGGGCCTGCTCAGCGAACTCCTGGAGCACACCGGAGCCGGGGCCGGGCTGTCACTGGCCGTCGACGTCGCCGCCGAGCACCTGTGGACCGAGGACGGTTATCTCCTCGGAGAACGCCCTCTCGGCCCCGAGAGCCTGATGGGACGGATCGCCGATCTGACCACCCTCTACCCGATCACCTTCGTCGAGGACCCGTTCACGAGCGACCACTCGGTCTGGTGGGCGCGCCTCAGAGAGCGGCTTCCCCCTCACGTAGCCGTCGTCGGGGACGACCTCTACGCGACCAACAGCGCCTACCTCGACCCCGCGCTGGCCGACGGGATCGTCCTGAAGATGAATCAGGTCGGGACCGTGAGCGCCGCCCTGCGCACGTCGGTCCGGGCGGCGGCGTACGGCATGTCCCAGTGTGTCTCCCACCGCTCGTTGGAGACGGAGGACACCGCGGTGGCGGACCTCGCCGTAGGGGTGGCCGCCCGCTGGCTGAAGATCGGCGGGCCGCGACGCGGCGACCGGACCGTGAAGTACAACAGGCTCCTGCGGTTGGCGGAGGCTCTCCGCGCATGAGCCGTGCCGTAGCCGAGGGAGAGGTATCCCAAAGGGGGTGGACATGGAGAAGAACGGGGCCGGATCCGTCGACCTGCTGGAGCTGACGACGGCTGGCGGCTGCGGATGCAAGCTGCCGCTGGACGTGATGGGGCCGTTCATGACCTTGCTGCGAGGGCTGATCGGCGCTGTACCCACGTCTGACGCGGTGAAGGCCGACATCAGCCATCGCGACGACGCCGCGCTGTACGAAATCGCGCCGGGCAGACTCCTGGCCGTCACGGCCGACTTCGGTACCCCGGTCAGCTCCGACGCGAAGGTCTGGGGGCGCATCGCCGCGCAGAACGCTCTGTCGGACGTGTACGCGATGGGAGCACGGCCGCTGCTCGCCCTCAGCCTGCTCGCACTGCCGAGGCATCTGGGGCTCGATGTGATGTCCGACCTGACGGCAGCCGCCGTGGCCACGCTGGCGGAGTCCGCCACCCCGTTGGTGGGCGGTCACACCGTGGTGTCCGAGGTACCGATGTTCGGGCTGTGCGTCGTGGGGGAGGTTCTTGCCGACCAGGCCCTGCTGCTGGGCAACGCACGCCCGGGACAGGTGCTGATCCTCACCAAGGCGCTCGGTACGGGCATCGTCACTGCGGGCCGCAAGGCGGGGATCGCGTCACCGGCGCTGGTGCGGGTGGCCGAGGAGCTGATGTCGGCGTCCAATCGCGCGGCTGCCGACGCCGCGGTGCGGTGCGGCATACGCGCCGCGACGGACATCACCGGGTTCGGCCTCGTCGGCCATCTGCTGAACATGCTGTCTGCTTCCGGGTGCGCCGCCGTCGTCAGCGCGCATGCGGTGCCGGTCATGGCCGGCGTGGCCGATCTGCTCGACACGCACGGCGTCGTGCCGAACAGCGGCGAACGCAACCTGTTCGCGGTCGAGGACCAGACCACCTGGTCCGACGTGGCCTATGGCATGCGGCTGATCCTCTCCGACGCGCAGACCTCGGGCGGGCTGCTGCTGGCCGCCGACACATCGGCGGCCGACGCGTTCATGGCGGCGAGCGCCCGCGACGGCATTCCGGCCTCGGTCATCGGCACGGTGACGGACGGGCCAGCGGGCACCCTTGAGGTCCGGGCATGAGCCCCGGCGGAAGGCACGAACGAGACCGAACCGCGTGCCACTTCGCTCGTTGTACCGGTCGGCCCTCCCTGGCTCAGGCAGTCACCTGCAAGCCCCTTGCACCATTCGCAACCAAACAGAGGAGCACGTGTTCATGACCATTCCTCAGGACCTCGCGGAGCGTCGCGTCTTCTCCGGAAAGCTGGGCGAGGTCGTGCACGTACCGCAACCGGACGGTCGTGTGTTCGAGCGATTCCGGCGTCCGCCAGGCGTGCGTATGGTGATCGTCTCTGATCGCGGGATTCTCCTGACGGAGGAGTACCGCGAGGAGACGGGCGGGGTGGACCTGCGGCTGCCCGGAGGCAAGGTGTTCGACGACTACGAGAGTTTCGCCGCCGCCCGAGCGGCGGGAAGCATGACCGGGGCCGCGGAGGAGGCGGTTCTGCGGGAGGCCCGGGAAGAAGTCGGCCTCGTCGTCACCGACCCTGAGCTGATCACCGTCGCGCAGGCCGGAGCGACTGTCGAGTGGGACCTCTACTACTACCTCGTACGGGAGTTCACCGAGGCCGCCGAGGGCGCCCAACCGGAGGAAGGCGAACAGATCGAACCCGTGTGGCTCACCCCCAAGGAAATCTCGGAGGCCATCCAGCAAGGACGCATGTCGGAGTGGCGCAGCGTAGGCGTCCTGCTGGGGCTCGTCCTCCCCCGGGTCTTTCCGGAATCGTGACGACGAAGGGCCAAGGCGCTCCGGAGCCTCTTGAGGCGACCCCGGCGGCCTTGGGTGCGGCAGCGCCCCGTTACGCCGAGAGCCGTGATGCCTCGTGGAGTCACAAGGCCATGGACCTCCTGAAGGAGGGCCTGCTGCACGGCCAGGCCCGACACGCGCCGCACCAGGTCGTCGTGACGCACGTCTGGGGTCACTGCCCCCGGTGCAAGCACCGCATCGACGTCCTGCAGACACACCATCCCGCCTCGGCCCGCGAGCACGACCCGCCCTCCGGGCCGTCCGCCGGGGGTGAGCAGCACGTGCCCCTAAGGAGGGAGACGTTCGTGCTGGCCGTCACGTGCGCGTGCCCGACCGGCCTCCACCCGGGGGCTCCCGAGGCCGGTGGGTGCGGGGTCTCGTTCCGGATCGAGGTGCCCTTCATGGACCAGGACGGTTCATGACTGCGGCGGCCGGGCGGTGAACTCTTCGGAGGCCGGCCGTGCGGAGGGGAACAGGGTCAGTGCCAGGACGCCACGATGGGTGGCCACGGTCAGCGTGCGCCCGTGCAACGCGAGACCGGTGCAGCCGGTCAACGGCATGACGATGTGGGACCCGGTGCGCGGGTCCCACAGCCGGACGGTGCCGTCCTGGCTTCCGGTGACCACCAGCAGCCCCCGCTCGGCTCCGTCACCGACCGCGACCGCGTACACGGAGTCACCGTGCCCCTCCAGGACGCGCACCGATGCACCGCGGCGCAGGTCCCATACCCGTACTGTGCCGTCGTCGCCGCCGGTGACGGCCACCGGTGTTCCGTCCATCACACCGCACGCCACCGACCGCACCCAGTCGCTGTGGCCGCGGAGCACCAGAGGCGGTCCGTCCCCGTCCCTCAGCGGCCAGGCACGGACCGTTCCGTCGTCGCAGCCGGCCACCGCCAGCGGAGCGTCCGGCCGACCCCCCGCTGCGACCGCGTACACCGGTCCTCCCGGGCCCGCGTCGAGCACGCGGACGGCCTCTCCGCGGCTCAGGTCCCAGATCCGAACGGTGCCGTCGTTGCCCGCGGTCAGGCCGAGCGGAACGTCGTCGAGACGCGCCAGGGCCACCGAGCGGACCCAGTCGGTGTGTCCCTCCAGGACGTGCAGTGACAGGCCGTGGCGCAGGTCCCACATGCGTACGGTGCTGTCATCACCGCCGGTGAGCGCTACCGGAGTACCGTCCATCTCCCCGGCCGCCACCGACCGCACCCAATCGGTGTGCCCGTTCAGTTCGCGCAGCAGGCGGCCGTCGCGCGCGTCGCAGACCTGCACCCGGCGGTCGTTGCCTCCTGTCACCACCAGACAGCGGTCGCCGTCGTGGACCGTGGCCACCGACCGCTTCCACTCGGGCTGGCCGGACCAATGGCCGGACGTCTCGTCCTCGGACAGGTCCCACACCCGCACGGTGCTGTCGTAGCTGCCCGACACTGCGACCGGAATGCCGTCCAGCGTCCCCAGGCTCACGGATCTGACTCCCGCGCTGTGCCCTTCCAGAACCCGTAGCGGAGTCCCGTCGGACATGCTCAGCAACTGCACGGTGGTGTCGTAGCTACCGGTGAGCATCACCAAATTCCCGCCGTTCGCGCCGATGCCGATGGAATTTACCCCGTAGGTGTAGCCGTCGACGACACGCAGGGGCGTGGTCCCCTCGCTCAGGTCCCACAGCAGGACGCGGGTGTCGCCGCCGCCCGACGCGAACACCGCCCGGCCGTCGAGCCGGCCCACGGCGACCGAACGGACGGGACCGGTATGCCGGCGGAGGGTCCTCAGCAATGTGCCGTGGTGCAGGTCCCAGATGCGCACCGCGCCGTCGTGGCTCCCCACGACCGCCACGGTGATGTCGCCGACGTGGCCGAGCGCCACACATCGCACCCCGTGGGTGTGGCCCTCCAGCACCCGGACCATCCCACAGGTGTGTTGGTCCCACACCCTGATCGTGCCGTCGTCACTGCCGGTGACTACGACAGGCCTACCTGCCACATATCCGAGCACCACAGTGCGCACGCCATGGGTGTGGCCTTCGAGCACATGGGTCTGGGCGCCCGTGCGCAGGTTCCACACCCGGACGGTGCCGTCGCCCCCCGCGGACAGCACGGACGGGGTGTCGTCGAAGAGACCGAGCGCAACGGAGTTCACTCCTCGGGTGTGGCCCTCCAGAACGCGCAGGGCAAGGCCGTCACGCAGGTCCCAAATGCGCACGGTGCAGTCGCCGCTGCCGGTCGCCGCCACGGGCCGGCCGTCAAGGTCGCCGAGAGCCACGGCGTACACGGCGGCGGTGTGGCCTGACAGAACCCTGTGATAGGCGGTCGGTTCGACCCGGGACCACAGCGGCCACCAGCACGCGTCGGGCCGCTCGGGCAGCCCCAGCGACACGCCGTGCTCCAGCGCGGCCAGCACCAGGACGGCCGCCCGCTCTCCGGGCCTTTGGCCGCGCAGTCGGTGGGCACAGCGCAGAAAGAGACGGGCGCTGTCCGGCAGAGTCGGGTCCAGCCCCGCGCCGAGGGTGTTGGCCAGCACCTCCGGTTCGGCCGCCACCAGGAAGTTCACGTCACCGGCCAGCTCGGCCAGCACCCCTCCCGCACGGGCGTGCAGGGCCAGGTAGTGGGCGGTGTACGCGTTGGCGTGTTCCCAACCGTCCGCCGCCGCCAGCCCGTGCAGGCACCGAGCGATGGCTCGCTCCAGGTCCGCCTTAGTCGTCATCGCACATCACCTCGCTGAGATAGTCGGCGATGGCTTGGTGGTAAAGACGGAACACCGCCTGCCCGTCCTCGGTCGCCTCGGTCAGGTACCAGCCCGCTTCACGGATGATCCTCGCGACGTCCGAGTCGCGGTAGGCCCGGCCCGAGCGGGCCAGTTCGGTGGCCAGTGCCGACCAGATCTGCCGTCTGGGCAAACCGCGGCCACGGGTGAACGCGAGCGGGGTCAGCACTTCGCGCACCATGACGTGATCGTCGAAACGCTCCAGGTCACGTGCGAACACCTCGTGCAGACCGGCATGGCCCACGTCGCTGGGCAGTCGGGTGTGCCAACCGGGTTCGTCGACCGTCCGCTCGTCGAAGCTCTCCAGGACGCGCAGCGCGAACCGGGCGTAGAGGAAGACCCTACCCGCCTGCTCGGCGACCTCGTGGGCGGCGGTGGCCCGTCGTTCGGGCGTGCTCCACCGCCCTTTCAGCCGTTCCTCGACATAGTGTGCGATGTCGTCGGCCGTGGCGGGGTCGGCGCTCAGATCGAGGATGTGGAAGGAGCCGGTCCGCGGTCGCAGCGCCGCCACCAGTGGGCCCGGGTCGTCCGGGGTGGCATCGAATCGGCCGTCCCGGTCACGCCGCGTGCCGACGACCACACGGCATCCCTCCAGGCTGCCGATGGCCCGCAGCACGTCACGGGCCACGAACTCCTCCTCGCCGCGCTCGGACTCGTCGAGGGCGTCGGCGAGGATCGTCACGTGCCGGCCGGAGTCCGCGAGTTCGAGCACCAGGTCCCGCGCCGGACTCGCGGAGTCCACCAGATCGATGCCGAGTTGCCCGGCGATGTCCGTGGCGGTGTCGTCGACTCGCCGGTTCTTCAGGTGGGACACGGCATCGAAGCAACCGACCTCCGGGCGGGTGTCCGGATCCCCGTCGAGCATGCCGAGAGCCCGGCATGCGGGCTGGGAGGACGGATCAGCCAGCACGGCGAGGCGGCCGATGAACGCCGACTTGCCCGCGCCGGGCGCCCCGGTGACGACGTGCACACCTCGGTCGTGAGTGGCCAGCCAGGACACGATCTCCCGCGACATCTGCTGTCGGCCGGTGAAGAACCATCCCACGTCGTTGGCATCGGTGCTCGCCGCCTTCTGCAGGAAGTGTTCGCGGTCGGCGGGCGGCAACCTGCGCAGCAACTCGCCCAGTTCCACCGATCGGGCCGCCGCGTCCGCCCGGTAGCGCGGATTGGGCACGATCTTCAGCCCACTGCGCCCAGCGACCTCGGCGCATTGTTCGTCCTTCAGCCGCTCCCGCAGTTCATCGCGCAGTTCGTGCAGTGTGACGAACTCGTCGCCGTCCTTCCAGTGCCCCTGCTCCGATCCCTCCGCCAGGGCCGACAGCAGCGCCTTGACGAACGATCCGCTGTAGCAGCGCTCGTGGTGCAGACAGGACACGAGAACACCCAGGTCCATCGCCGGCGCGGCCTGAGCGGCGGCCACCTGGGACAGCGCCTGCTGCACCTGCGAGGCCGCGAACCCCGCGTGACACACGTCGAGCATGACCAGCGCCTTGGACGCTCCGCTGTTGAGAATCTGCTCGACGAGGTCGTCCGCGCTGATGGACTTCTTTCCGCCGTACGGCGGATGGGGCGGGCTGGAGGCCGTGAGGATGTGGTGACGGCCGTGATGCAGCCTGCCGTGGCCGGCCAGGTACAGCACCAGCGGGGCGCTGTTGTCGAACATCCGGATGCCGTCCGACCAGTTCTCCACCGCGTCCCGGATCGCCGTGGCGTCGGCCGCGGCCAGGCCTCGGCACCGGGCCACCGGTGAGAACCCCCACTGGCGGAAGAAGTCCTCGACGCGGACCGCATCGGTGAGTGCCTCGGGGAGGTCCGGGTGCGCGCTTTCGCGGTAGTCGATCCCGAGAGAAAAGACTGAGCCTCCGTCACGCGTGGTCACAGAATGGAATACTGACACAAACTGCCCGGAGCGGAGGCCAAGTTGTGCAGCACCTCGCAGCCGATCTCGTCGTCGTCCTCCCCGGCATCCTCGGGAGCACGCTGAGCCGGGGACCCCGTCAGATCTGGGGATACCGCAGTGTGGCCCGATTGGACCGGCTCTCCGACCGGCTGACACAGGATCTGGCGTTGCCCCCACAGGCGTTCGACGATCCCGAGCACGGGTTCAACGACGGCGCCCGTCCTACCGGCTCCATGCGGACCCTCGGAATCATTCCGGGCTTTCTCAGTGTCGACGGATACGACCGACTGCTGGCGAAGCTGCGAAGGGAACTCGCGCCCCTGGGGCCGGACTCCGTCATCGAGTTCCCCTACGACTGGCGGCAGTCGAATGCCTTCACGGCACGTCGGCTCAAGGCCGTGGTCGAACCCCTGTTGCTTCATCGCAGACGGCGTTTCCCCGCGGCCCGGCTGGTGTTCGTGGCCCATTCCATGGGAGGCCTGATCGCCCGCTATTACGCGGAGTGCCTTGACACGGAGAAACTGACGCGCCGGATCATCACCATCGGTACGCCCTTCACGGGCGCGGCCAAGGCTCTAGCCGTCCTGGCCAACGGCTATGCGTCGCTGGGCCCCCAACGCTTCCATTTCGGCGAGTTGGTGCGTTCTCTCCCCTCGGTCGCCGAGTTGCTCCCCGCGTACGCCTGTGTCGGCCCCTCCCCCGACACCCTGCGTCCGCTGAGCGACGCCGCGGTGCCCGGGCTGCCCGCCCTCTGCCGGCAGCGTGCTCAGCAGTTCCACCAGCAGATACGAACGGCCATCGCCGCCAACGGGGACGCGCGCCCCTCCTACCACGCCTTGATGAGCTGTCATCAGAAGACGGCGACGTGGGCGTCCGTCGCGGACGACCGTGACGAAGTACTCCTCCATTCCCCGGAGGACCTGTTCCAGCGTGGTGACGGCACCGTCCCGCGGTGCTCCGCCGCGCCCCCGGAGTGGGAGGACGACGCCGCATCGGTGTTCGTCTCCGGGCGGCATGCGTCTCTCCAACAGCAGCGCCATGTCGTCCTTCAAGTACACGGAATCGTCACCGCCCGGCCCAGGCGCCCGATGGCCGCGATGGACGAGATCGCCGTCGAGGCCGAGCCATGGGTCGCGCCCGGCGAAGAGTGGTCGGTGCGAGCAGAGTCCGTCGAAGGCTCGAACGGCCTGGTTCTGACCGTCACCGTGACCGATCCGTCCAATGACGAGGTCATCGCCCAGGCACCGATGCGGCCGCGGGGAGACGGCACGCACACCGCTTCACTGCGCCTGGATCGGCCGGGGGCCTTCCGCTGGACCGTCCACACGGTTCCCACGGCGGCCACACCGGTGGAACCCGTGAGTGACGCGCTCCTCTGCGTCGACGCCTGAACGCCACCTGTCCGGTGCCGCCCCGCACCGCGCAGTCCCGCCACCTCCTCACTGCCCAGGGTTCGCCGTTCGTCGTGCACGTCACCCACGCCGACGGCCGTGAAGAGCGGCTCTTCGCTCACGCGGTCATCGACGCCTCCGGCACAGGGCACGAGGTGACCCGTCTGCGGCCGGGTACTCCGCTGCACCACGGCGGGCACGACACTGCGCTGCCGCGACGACGGTGTCGACGGTGATCCCGTGGGACTGTGACGAGGGGTTCGGGCCGGCACGGTCCGAACGTCCTGGACAACGAGGACGTGACGGGCGCGATCCTCGAACCGGCGAAGACGGCAGCGCCCTTCACGACAGTCCTCGAGGCGAGCCGGATCTCGTCCACGGCGGCTGCGGCACACCTGCGCCAAGAACGAGGGCCGCTCCCGCAAGGCGTTCGCCGACGCCCGCGTCGACACCCACTCCAACCGCGTGCACTGCGGTAACAAGCGCGTGACGGTGAAGAAAGGTACGAAGAAGTCCGCACCGTCAGCCGGAACTTCGGCAGGCCCGACCTCGCGGACAAGCTTGTCTTCGACCTCCGGTCACGGGTCGACAAGGCCACCGCCGTCGTCGAGGACGCACCCGACATGCCCGTCTTCGTCTACGGCAGCGACGCGACCTCGTCATGGTCCTCGCACTGTTCACGGCCTATCCGCTCGCCGAGACGATCCATGCGTCGGGGGTCCTCGCGGTTGTCGTGAGCGGGCTGATCATGGCTCAGGTGGCGCGCCCCGTCTCATCCGGGCCGAGCACCGCCGGCAGGATTTGGCGTTTTGGCCACTGGCCACGTTCATCATCAACGCCACGCTGTTCGTCCTGGTCGGTGTCGGAACTGCACTACGCGGTGCGGCACATGAGCCGACCGAAAACGTGGTGATGTACTGGTGCCGCCCTCGCCGTCCGGGCCGGCCGTTCTTGTCGACGACCGGCTGAACGGTGCGCTCCTCTCATCCCGATTCATAGCCCTCCGGCCTCTCGACCCGGTGCTTTCCCGGTGGATCTGGGCCGTGTTGAACTCGCGGGCAGAACAGGCTCGTCGGGCGTCGCTGGCGACAGGTACCTCCATGGCGTCCGTGAAGATTCCGGTTTTGCTGGAGATGGGCCTGCCCCTGCCGCCCCTTGTGGAGGTCCAGCGGCTCAACGGAGTGCTGGCTTCGATCGAGGCGGGAACGCATCGCGAGGAGGAGCCGTCGGAGTCGACGTGTGGGTCACGGCTGACCTTCGGCTCCGGGATGACTGGGGGATCATGTGGGCTTAGCCTCAATACCGGTAACTTAGGGCTTTGGTATGCGTTTGACCCGTTTGGTTTTGGTGGCGCCAACGATGGTGATGGCCGGGACGCGCGGGTGGTCTGTAACGCGGTGGGCGGCGCGTTTGAGGGGCCAGCTGGCGACTTTGCGTTTGATGACGCGGAGGTTGGCCCGGCGGCGTCGCTGTGGCAGGAGGCGTTCGAGGAGTTCAGCGTGGGTGGCTTTGACCGCGCGGGCGAGTCGGCCGGGGGGAAAATGCCGCCTGGTCGGTGACCTGGCGGCGCACGACGCGCAGTGAGCGGGTGAAAGAGATCCGGTCGGGGTCCCGGTCAGCCTGTCGTGCGGCCTGGTGCATCAGGTGCCGGATGGCGTGGTGGACGAGCAGGAAGCCGTAAAGTTCCTGCTCGGCCCCGTCAGGGTGCTGCGAACGCAGTACCAGGTGCGACCCGCCGAGGTGAGTCTTGATTTCGTCCAGGGTGGACTCGAACTCCCATCGCTGGGCATAGAGTTCGGCCAGTTCCGCTGCCGGGGCCTTGCCCGGGTCGAGGATCGTGGTGATGAGCCGGTAGACACCCTCATGGCCGGCCATGGTGTACTCCACCGCACGTACCGGCACCCCACGACGGGTGTGGTGGATGTCGCTGCGATCGAAGATCTCAGTGAGATACGAGCCGTCCGACAACTGCTCGACCACCGGCAG